>NZ_CAJUBK010000017.1 GCF_910584465.1 uncultured Oscillibacter sp. | reverse complement strand
AAAGGGACCCTTCCTGGGTCCCTCTCGTAACTCTCTTCCTTCCCGTCGAGGAAGTCTTCTCTACTTTTTTGACGCTCTGAGGACCTCTCTCATCCTTCTTTAATGTACCATCCCTGTCCAGGAGCTCAGGCCGCGGCCTGGCCCTTCACCGCGCCCTTGCTGAGGCTGGAGGTGATGTCATACTGGTCGATCACGTCGAACTTGGACCAGTCCTCCGCTTCGCCTCTCTGGTAGGCGGTGACATGGATGCCGCTCCCGTCCACGGTGACCATGCTGAAGATCTGCTGGGAGTTCTCCGCGCCGTCCTTGTGGACCACCGCGAACTTGCCGCCGGCGGTGTCCTCCTCGAACTCGTCCAGCTTCTCGCCCAGGGACGAGCAAGTCATGAACGTGGTGCCCTCCCCGATATCCACGACCTCGTCCCCCTTGGCCGTGGTGCGGATATACTCATGGTCGTGCCCGTTCATATACAGGTCCACCTGGAGCTCGTCGCACAGGGCGGGGATATAGGGATAGTCGGCGGGGTCGTTGAAGTTCACGATATAGGTGCCCACGTGGGCCGCCATGATGCGCCAGGTGCAGTCCGCCTCCTCATAGACCTTTTTGGCCCAGGCGGCCTGCTCGGCGAAGAACTTGGCCCGGTCCGCCTCGATGTCCGCGCCCTTCCGGCCGGAGTAGGGGTCGGCATTGATGAAGACGAAGCAGGCGTCGCCGATGACGCACCAGCCGGTGCCCTCCAGGGGGCCGTACTCCGCCTCGTTGGGCAGGCTGGTCCGGGCCCCGTACTGCTTGTAGAGCAGGTCGCCGGCGTTCTCGTGGTTGCCGGGGAGGAGGATGTTCAGCCGGTCCGCCATGTGGCCGCCCAGCTTGTCGAAGTAGTCCGCCCACTGGGCGCTCTTATACCCCGCGTCCACCATGTCGCCGGTGTTCAGCAGGAAGTCCGGCTGGAGGGGCAGCTTGGCCACGAACTGTTCCATGGTGTCCAGGAAGGGGTCGTAACCGGAGGGCTCCTCCGCCTGGAGGTCGCCGTACTGCATGAAGGTGAAGGCCCCGGACTCCGGCAGGGTGGTGAAGCTGTGGACCTCGCTGCGGCAGTCCCTGCCCTGATAGGTCCCGCCTACGGAGTATTCATAGGTGGTCCCTGCCTCCAATCCGGTGAGGACGGCGGAGTGGCTCTGGGTCTCCTCCCAGCCCTCGTCCAGATAGTGGAGGACGCTCTCGCCCTTGACGGTCTGCCAGGCGCTCTCGCCCTTGACCCGGTACCAGACCTTGGAATCCGTCACGGCGGGGTCGGTGAGCCAGTTGAGGCCCACCTCGGCATAGGTCTCGCCCACCTGGCAGAGGATCTCCCGGGGATCGGCGTCGATCACGCCGTCGTCCACCTCCAGGGGCAAAGACGCGGAGGGATCCGCGGGGACCCTGACGGTCTCGCCGTCCACCACGGCGGCGGCGTAGTAATAATACTGTCCGGGGGCCTTCAGGGGCAGCTCCGCCTTGCCGCTCCCCGTCACGTCCACGGAATCGGTGAACGCCTCCGGATCCTTGCTGTAGAAGACCTTGACGCTCTCGGCCGTCTTCCCCTCGGGGAGCAGGAGCCGGACCTCGATCTCCGGGAGGGTGCCCTTGGCCACCCAGTCCACCAGCACATCGTCCAGCAGCAGGACGGGCTCCTCGATCACCAGGTCCCCGGCCACTCCCAGTCCCGGGGCGTTCCCGGCCTTGACGAAGCCGGCGGGCATGGGATAGCCCGCGTCGGGCCCGCCTACCCAGGCCCAGGTATCCTTGAAGTCCCATCCGAGGGTCCCCTCGTACAGGGCGCGGCCCTGCAGGGCCTTGGCGCCGACGCTCGTGAAGATCTCCCGGTCGGGATGCTCCAGGGGCCGGTCGCCGGAGAGGACCATGCCCTCCCACACGTAGTTGCGGGCGATGTTGGCCCCGCTCTCGCTGGCCAGGGTCCCTACGAAGCGGTCGATGTCCTGGGCCCCCTCCTCGCCGGAGACCTCTTTGACCACGCAGACCGTGCCCTCCAGGCCCTCGGCAGCGGCGAAGGCGCCGCTGACGCCGCCCGCGGAGACCTTGCCGTCATTGGAGACCTTCACGGAGCCGCCCACGTAGCAGTTTTCCACGGAGCCGCCGGTCTCGATCGATCCGGCGATGCCGCCCACCAGTTCCTTGGCCTTGACATCCATGTAGGAGACGCAGTCCCGCACGGCGCCCTCGCACTTCCCCACGAGGCCCCCCGTGGTCTCCTTGGCCTTGATGGAGCCGGTGGCGAAGCAGTCCTCGATGGTGCCGAAGCTGACGCCCGCGAACGCGCCGCAGGTCTTCTTGCCCTCGATCTCGAGGTCGACCAGGCCCAGCCGCCGGATGGCGGGGCTGGTGAAGGTCTCGTCGCCCAGATACCCTACCAAGGCGGCATACTTCTCCTCCGTCCGGCAGATCCGCAGATCCGAGATGGTGTGATACCGGCCGTCGATCTCTCCCTGGAACCAGCCGTCGGTCTTATCGGCGTTCTCCTTCTTGACCCCGGAGATGGGAGGCATGAAGCCCTCCGTCTCCTCTCCGGAGGCGGCGGTGATCGCCTTGCCGATCTTCTCCATCAGCGGGCCCATGTCCAGGTCCGCCGTCAGCACATAGTGCCCGTCCCGGGGCGCGTCGGGCCGGCCGTCCCCGTTCGTGTCGTCCGCCTTCCAGCTGCCCGACAGGTACAAAAGCTGTCCCGGCGTGCCGATCTCATAACATTTCCCGGCGGGGTCATAGGTGGGGATCTCCGCACCCAGGGAGACCAGCGTCTCCGTGTCCCAGACCTCTTCCGTCCACCAGCCTCCCGCGTCCTCCTTGGCCGAGGCGCCGGCCCCCAGCAGGGGCAGGAGCATCGCGAAGGCAAGCAGCAGTGACAGGATCTTCGCAGGTGTATGTTTCATCTCGGACTCCTCCTTGTTTTCCCTCCATCCCGGCGGAGGTATCCCCATCATGATAGGTCCTCTCACCCCTCCTGTCAATCCGTTCTTGACATTTTCTACATAAAGCGTCCCGCCGGCGCGGTTTCCCTTTGTATATTTTACATATCCCCTAAACGTTTCCGCAAAATTTGCATATGGGAGCGCCGGGCCCCGCCTCCCATCCCCGGCATCCCACCCGGGGGCCGGCCAAGGGGGCCAAGCCCCCGGACAGCAGGCCGGCGGGAGCGGCGGACGCGCATGGAGAGGCCCCGCCCTCCGGATGTTCCATCCGGAGGGCGGGGCCCTTTCATACTCACATCAGGCTGGGATCTAAGATATTGTCCGGCGCGACCTCGATCACGCCGCCCAGCAGCTGGCCGAAGATGGCCACCTGGGCGCCGTGCTCCAGGTAACCGGACAGGGCGAACACCTCCGCGAAGCTGTTGCCCAGCACTACGGAGCCATGGTTGCGCATCAGCGCCGCCCGCTTGTCCTTGCCCAGGGCCTTGACCACGTTGTCGGCGATCTCCTGGCTGCCCACCAGGCCGTACTCCGCGCAGACGATCTCACCGCCCAGATACAGCGCCTGCTCCGCCAGGGTCAGGGGGATGTTCTTCCCGCAGGCGCAGTAGATGGAGGACCAGATGGGGTGGCTGTGGAGGATCACATGGATGTCGGGCCGGGCCTTGTAGATGGCCAGGTGCATCGGCAGCTCCACGGTGGCCAGGTAGCCGTTGTCCTCCACATAGTTGCCCTCACTGTCCACGACCACCACGTTCTCCGGCTTCAGGATGTCCCAGCTGGTGATCTCGAAACCGTCATGGGGCCGGGGATAGATGTAGATCAGGCCGCTCTCCACATCCTTGATGCTCATGTCGCCGGAGTCCATGGCGGGGCTGCAGTGGTCCTTGTAGAACCGCTTGGCGGAGCCCGCGATCAGCTCCTTGTACTCCCATTTCACCATCGGCTTGCTCATGCTCGTCGCTCCTTTATCGTTCAAAATTTTTTTGGGGTCATCCTTCCCGCGTGATGGTGACGGTCCCGTCGTCCCCGTTGACCACCACATAGTCCCCGTCCCGGATGACCTCGCAGGGGTCCACGTCCGTGAAGTCGGCCACCATCGGCCGGTCCACGATCACGGCGGCGGTGCCGATCTTGGAGTCGATCTGGGTCACCACCCAGCCGGCGGGGCGCATGTTCAGGTTGTCCAGCGGCCCGTGGAACTGGCAGGACCAGCCGCAGGAGCCGCGGGAGCAGGGGACCACCAGGATCTTGCCGTCATACAGCTCCCCCTCGTGGACGTGCCCCTTCTCCAGGATCTTGCCGCTCCTCGGGTCGATGCCCGCCCAGCCCTGGATGCTGTTGGGGCAGACCATGGCATAGCCCTCCGCCACGCCGCCCAGCGCCGGGCGGCCCTTGATCACGATCGTCTTTCCCATGTCACCGTTCCTCCCAAACGCCGCTCACCGCCGCGTCCACGCACTGTTCCATCGTGCCGTAAAACATATGCCCGTCCTTCAGATACGAGCGGTTGTAGTGGGCCTGCTTGGCGGCGTCCACCGCCATGCCCGTCACGCCCTCATAGCAGGCGGCCCCCTGCACCAGCGGGCAGCCGTTGGTGCCGATGGTGGCCCCGGCGGCCTCGATGGTATCCAGATAGCCGGACAGCCGGGCCGCTTCCCGGATGGAGGCGTTGGTCCAGAAGATCAGCGTCACGCCCTCTTTGACGTGCTTGCCCTGGATATAGTTGGCGCAGTCCCGGATCTCCTGGAGGGTATAGTGGGGACAGCCGCAGGAGACCAGCTGGACCGGGGCGCTCCCCTTGTCGCACAGCCGCCGGAAGGACTCGTCATACTCCTCCTGGGTGATGTGGTACACCGGCCAGTCGGTCTTCCCGCCCAGGGCGGCCTCCTTGGTGGGCGCCTCGGGGGTGAAGCCCTCGATGTGCAGCATCTCCAGGCCGCTGGTGGTGGCGATGGCGGAGAACATCCGCTTCAGCCGGATGATGTCCAGCCCGTGGAACTCCCCCGTCAGCACGGGGATCTTGTTCAGCTTGGACATCCGGCCCAGGGTATAGCCGATCACGTCCCAGTCCTGGGGCGTCTCGCAGCGGCACTCCACCTTGAACTCCACGGCGGCATGGCGGTTCTCCGGGATGTGCAGGCCCCACTTGGGGCCCCGGCCCGTGATGGCCGACCAGGCGCAGGAGGCGGTGCCGTTGGCGTTGCCCATGGCGCCCAGGACCGCGTTGCAGAACAGCACGTTGCTGGACTCCGTGGTGACGAAGTGCTCCCCCCGCATGGGCAGCCAGCCCGCCAGGTACGGCGTGCAGGAGCCCACGATGCTGGTGCCGCCCCTGGCGGAGATCAGCTCCCGCTCGCGGTTCAGGTCGCACATCGCCTGGGGATGCCGCATGGGCTTGGGGTCATACTGGTCCACCGCGCCGCCGTCGGTCTGGACGAAGCACTCCGGGGAGAAGCCCTCGAACCGGATCTTCTCGTCCACCGCCATGTACACCCGGCGGAACGCCTCGTTGAAGTCGTCGTCCACGCCGTAATCCAGCGGCGGGATGCCCATGTTCAGGTGGACCTTGGTGATGGGGATCAGCTCCTCCGCCCCCAGCACCTTGGCGTATTTCACCACCTGCTCCATGGCGATCTGCTTATAACGGCCGAACTCGCCGTCCAGCATCTGCTGTTCATAGGGTGTCAGTTTCAACATATCGATCGTACGTCCTTTCAAAACAACTGGGGGCACGCCTGTCAAAGGCCCAGCTCCGCGCGGATCTGCCCCAGGGCCCGGGCCGTGTTGGACAGCATCAGCTCCGGATCCCGGAAGCCCTCCGTATAGAGCTCTGCGGTGACATAGCCCTGATAGCCGTGGTGCAGGAAGGTGTTGATCGCGTCCGCCGCCGGCAGCACCCCCCGCCCCAGGCGGATATGGGCGTCCGTCACGCCGTCCGTATCGCAGATATGGATGTAATCCATCCGCTCTCCCAGCAGCTCGAAATACTGCGAGAAGGGCTCGTGGACCACCACCGGGGGCACCACGTCCAGCATGGCGTACAGGGCCGGGCTGTCCACGTCCTGGAACAGCCGCAGGCAGTCCCGGGCCGTCGTCACCACCGGGCTCTCCATGGGGGTCACCGGCTCCATGACGATCCGCACGCCCTTCCCCTCCGCATAGGCCGTCAGCTCCTTCACGCTCTCCACCAGGACGGACCAGACCTCCCGGTCGTCCCGGAAGAAGCCCGGGTGGTCCGCGGTGATGAGCAGCCGCGGCGCCTCGATCATCTCCGCCGCGTCCACGCCGCGCTTCAGCAGCGTCAGGGCCTCCTCCCGCTCGGCGGGGTCGTCGGAGCAGATGTTCAGGTCCTGCCCCAGGGTGTTGGGGGTCAGCATGGGGACCTCCACGCCATAGCGCTTTTCATATCCCCGGATCGTCTGCGCGTCCTTCGCGGTGAAGCTGGGCAGGTGGAGGTGCTTCCTGGCGCAGAAGATCTCCAGCCCGTCCATGCCGTAGGCCCCCGCCAGCCGGAAGCAATGCTCCAGGGGGAACCGCTTGAAGTCCAGGGACATGCATCCAAATTTCATGTGCTCCTCCTCCCGCCGGGGCTCCCGCCGTCCCGGCTCACTTCGCGGCCATATAGTCGACGACCTTGTCGATCTGCTCGGCGAAGGTGCCCTCGAACTTGTTCTCGAAGAAGGCCCCGCCGATGGTGAACGCCCAGGCCCCGGCGTAGGCCACCTCGTCCAGACGCTGATAGCTGGAAACGCTGCCCGCCAGGCACACCGGGCCATAGGGCTGGACCGCCTCCACGAAGTCGTGGTTCAGCTTCACCGCGTCGCCCACGAAGCGGTAGCCCAGCAGGTCGATGCCGTCGACCTTCCCGGACTTCGTCAGCTCCACGCCCTCCCGGATGGTGTCCTCGATGGTCCCGTAGACCACGCTGGGCCGCTCCCGCACGTCGCCCACGAAAGGCATGTACTTGATCCCCGCGCCCCGCACCAGGTCCCGCACGGAGTCGAAGTACATCGTGCCCATCAGGTAGTCGAAGCCGCAGTCCACGGCGTACTGGGCCCCGGCCAGGCACTCCTCCTCCGTATAGGCCACGATCTCCAGGAAGGTGGTCTTGCCGTCGGCCTTCATCATGGCGCACAGCTCCTTCATCTTGTCCAGGGGCAGGCCCACCTCTTTGAAGCCCCAGAATTTGGCCTTGCTGTTCCGGCACTCCTGGTAGATCTCGATGGCGTCCTCCACGGTCCGGTCGTTATGGGTCAGCATGACGATCAGTTCAGGTCTCATGGTATGTGTCCTCTCTTTCATGTTCAAAATAGCCGGCTCGTCCCAAGCCGTCAATACTGGTCAAACATCCCGTCCAGGCTCTTGAAAAGATCCTTATACCCGGCGAAGCACCGGTCGTAGACCGGCTTGACCTCCGGGTCGGGGAAGTACTCCTCCTTCACATGGCTCATGCCCTCGACGGCCTCCTGGACGCTGGGGAACAGGCCCACGGCCTTCCCCGCCAGGATGGCCGCGCCCAGGCAGGCCGCCTCCTTCGTGGTCATGGTCATCAGCTTGCAGCCCAGGACGTCCGCCTTGATCTGGTTCCAGACCGGGCTCTTGGACCCGCCGCCCAGGGAGCGGATCTCGCTCACCCGGATCCCCATGCTCTCCAGCGCCTCCAGGTTCCGCCGGACGATATAGGCCAGGCTCTCCATGATGGCCCGGGCAAAATGCCCCTTCTTGTGCAGCAGGGTGAAGCCGTAGAACACGCCCTTGGCGCTGGACTTCACGTCCGGGGCCAGGGAGCCCGCCAGATGGGGCAGCAGGATGAGCCCGTCGCTGCCCGGGGGCGCCTGGGCGGCCTCCCGGCCGATGATGTCATAGGCGTCCGTCCCCGACAGGCCGCCCACGTCCAGCTCCGCCTGGCAGAACACGTCCCGGAACCAGCGCAGGGTCATGCCGCCGTTGGTGAAGGTGTGGATCATATAGGTGTCCGGCAGGGGGAAATAATGCAGGGGCATCTGCCGGTTGGGGTCGAACACCGGCTTGTCCACCGGGACGCAGATGGCCAGGGCCGCGCCGATGTTCTCGGAGATCATGCCCTCCCGCACGTTGCCCACGCCCATGGCCCCGGCCGCCTGATCCAGCGCGCCGGTGCAGACCATCAAGTCCGTGGTCAGCCCCAGCTCCCGGGCGATCTCCGGCAGCAGCGGGGCCACCGTCTCGCCGGATTCCCGGATCTCGGGGAGCTGGTCCTCCCGGATGCCGAGCACCTGCAGCATCTCCGGCCAGTATTTTTTGGTGTTGATATCCCAATAGGTAGTGGAACAGAGGAGCGAGCCCTCCGCCACGTACCTGCCGCACATGCGGTAGATGAAGTAATCCTCCAGCAGGAGGAACTTCGCCGTCCTGGCGAAGATCTCCGGCTCGTTCTCCCGGACCCACAAGATCTTGGAGGCAGGCCAGCAGGCCTCGAAGCTGACTTGGCCGGTCCTGCGGTAGCAGACCTCGTCGCCGCCCAGGGCCCTGCGCAGCTCGTCCGCCTGGGCCTGCGCCCGGTTGTCCAGCCACACGATGGCGTTGCGCAGGGGGCGGCCCTCCTCATCCAGGAAGGCCAGGGTCTCCCCCTGGGCGCTCATGGCCAGGGCGACGATGGACGCCGGATCCGCGCCGGTCTCCTCCAGCAGCGCCCCCAGGCCCTTTTTGAAGGAGTCCCAATAGACCTCCAGGTCCTCCTCCACATAGTTGACCTCGGGCGTGATCAGCTGGTACTCCTGGGTGGAGACGCCCATGGATCTGCCGTCTTGATCGAAGATGGCGATCTTCAGGGCCGTCGTGCCCAGGTCCAGGCCGATGATATAGTTTGCCATAGCCTCGCTCCTCCTTCGTTCAGGGATGCGGCGCGCAGCTGCACACGATCACCGCGTCCTCGTCCCCGATGTTGTAGAGCTTGTGCCCCGTGGCCGGCGGAATCAGCAGCGCGTCCCCCGCCAGCAGCTCATAGTAGTTGTCGTCCTCCGGGAAATAGCACAGGACATGGCCGGCCGCGCAGTAGAACACCTCGTCCGCCTCGGCGTGGCCGGTGTCCAGCCCCCCCACGGCGCCGGGGCGGAGCCTGGACACGCCCACCGTGATCTTCTCCGTGTGGAAATACTCCCGGAACAGCTCCTGTTCGTCCATGATGGTCTTCGCCTCGATGGCCCGGACGATCTTTCCTGATCTTTCCATATCAGATGCTCCTTTCATCGATCCCCGGCTCCGCAGAGCCGGTGCATCAGCTCGCAGGTCTTTGGATAGAGTCCCCTGTAGATCTCGAAATATCGGGCGTAAAGCGCCGCCCGCTCCCCGTCGGGCAGCCAGGTCCCCCCTCGGGCGATGCGCTCGGCCAGCTCGTCATAGTCCCGCAGCGCCCCGTCCGCCAGCATCGCCAGCAGCGCCCCGCCGTAGCACGCGCCCAGGGAGACCGCCGGCGTGTGCACCGGCCGGTCCAGCACGTCGGAGAGGATCTGGAGCCACAGCGCGTTCCGGCTCCCGCCCCCCACCACCATGATCGTGCCGATGGGGAGCCCCAGCTCCTCGATGCAGGCCAGGATCTGCTTCGCGGAATAGGCCACCGCCTCCAGTCCCGCCCGGTAGATATGGTCCCGGGTGTGGCGGAGGGTCAGGCCGAAGAGCATGCCCACCGCGTCCGGATCGTGGATGGGATCGCGCTCCCCAGCCAGGTAGGGCAGCATGAGGAGCCCCTCGCTGCCCGCCGGGACGCGCCCGCCCAGCTCCGCCATCCGGCGGAAGGCGTCCTCTCCCCCGGCCCGTTCCTCCTCCACGAGATCCGTGTAGAACCTGTCCCGGATATACCGGGTCAGGGCCCCCGCCGCGTTGGTGCCCGCCGAGAGCTTATAGGTCCCCGGCACCACGAAGCTGCCGCCGTGGATCTTCTCGCTGCGGACGTCCCGGTCGGAGCAGTAATAAAGGAACATGGTGGAACCCAGCTGGATCATCAGGTTCCCGGGCTTGACGATGCCGCAGCTGATGGACTCCGCCGTGGAGTCCCCCGTGCCGGTGATGACGCGGGTCTTGGTGGAAAGGCCCGTCCGGGCCGCCGCTCCCGGCGTGATCGTCCCCGCGATGGAGTGGGCGGGCCGGGCCGGGGCCAGCTGGTCCTCCCGGCAGTAGAGGCGGCACTCGCCGCTGATCCGCCCCGCGCCGTCGTAAAGGGGCCGGAAGTCCGCCTGCGCCAGGAAGGCGTCGATCACATAGCGGCCGGTGAGCTTCGCGCAGAGGAAGGACGTCCCCGTCAGGAAATAGCGGGCCTTCGCATAGACCTCCGGCTCGTGCCGCTCGATCCAGAGGATCTTCGGCGCGCCGTCGTCCGAGCAGATCCGGTGGCCGTACAGCTCCGACGCCCGCTCCTCCCCGTAATACCCGTTCAGCCAGGCGATCTCCTCCGACGCCCGGGAATCGACGCCGTAGAGGATAGCCTTGCGCAGGGGGCGGCCGTCCCCGTCCACGCAGATGACGTCCGGCCCCATGGCGCTGATGCCCAGGACCGACACATCCTCCGCCGAGACCCCCGCCGTCTCCAGCAGGCGCCTGGACACGCGGCACAGGTCCTCCCAGAAGACCTCCTCCGCGTCGCACTCGAAATAGCCGGGCCGGGGAGACTCCGGCGCATGGGCCGCCGCGGCCTGGGCGATCACCGCGCCCCCGGCGTCCAGGAGCACCCCCTTGGTCTCATAGGTGCCCGTGTCGATGCCCATATAGCAGGGCGTGCGCACCCGTTCAGCCATGGCAGCGTTCCCGGATGGCCCGCACCTCCTCCATGAACGCCCGGACACGCTCCACGTCCACGTCGCTGTGCAGCGCGCCGTCCTTTTTGAAGGTGGTCCCCACGCAGGCGCCGTCGCTGATGCTCAGCTTCTTCCCCACGGTCTCGATGCTGCACCCGGTGTTGCAGAACACGGGCACCTCCCCCGCCGCGCGGTGGATGGACTCCAGCAGCTCGTCGGAGGTCTCGGAGCCCGCGCTGGCCCCGGAGACGCACAGCCCGTCCGGCGCGCAGGAGCCGATGATGGACCTGGCCACCGCCCGGAGGTCCCGCTGCACCAGATACGCGTCCGACTCCGGGTTCATCTTGTACAGCATCTTCAGATCCCCGGCCCCCAGCTCCATCTTCCGGCGGACGGCGGCGGCGGGGTCCGCGTGCATCACGCCGTACTCCCCCATATAGCTGCCGCTGAAGGCGCTGCGGACGAAGCTGGCCCCGGTGGCCGCCGCCAGGTCGATGGTGGCGATGGGGTTATACACCACGTTCACGCCGAAGGGGACCCGGATGGAACCCTGCAGCCTGCCGATCACCCACGCCATGGCGCAGGGCAGGGCATAGGGCGCCGCCGTCTGGAAGGGCGTGCTGAACTCGTTGGCGAAGAGGATGCCGTCCACCCCGCCCTCCTGGAGGGCCGCCAGGTCGCGGCCGGCGTGGCGGAGGACCCCGGCCATGCCCTCCTCCCGGTCATAGCCGGGATCGCCCGGCAGGGCCTTCAGGTGCAGCAGCGCGATGATCGGCTTCTCGACGCCGAACAGCTCTTTGGTCCACATAGCCGCTCTCCTCCTCCGCTCAGTCCCGGAACTGAGCGATCATCTCGATCTCCACCGGGAGATCCCCCGGGATGGCGTTGACGCCGATCGCGGCGCGGGCGTGGCGGCCCGCGTCGCCGAAGACCTCCACCATGAGGTCCGAGGCGCCGTTGATCACCGCGGGCTGCTGGAAAAAGTCGTCCGCGCTGGCCACGAAGCCCAGGAGTTTCACGATGCCGGTGACCCGGTCCAGGTCGCCCAGCTCGAACTTCAAAACGCTGATGAGGTTGACCGCCGCCTCCCGGGCGGCCTGATAGCCCTCCTCCACGGTCAGGTCCCGGCCCAGCCTGCCCCGGTAAAGGGACACCCCGTCCTTGACCGGCGCGCAGCCGGAAACATAGATGCAGTCGCCAAAGACCTTCGCGTGCAGGTAGTTCGCCACCGGGGCCTCCAAGGCCCGCAGCTCGATCCCAAGCGCTTCCAATCTCTCCTCGATCTTCATAGGTTCCCTCCTTCGATAATCGGCGTCCCGCCCCGGCGTGACCGGGATCTGGGGGCAAAAAGGGCGCAGGAGACCGTGAGCGGCGCCGATGGACGCCGCCCATCTCCGTCCTACAGCGGTCCTCTCTCCCCCAGGCTCCGGGCCCCGCGGGCCCCGCCTTGGTCCGTCAGTCCCGGCGGAGCTCCACCGCCGTCAGCCTGGCGTATCCGTCTGCCGCCATCAGGTTCTTCACGTCTTCTTTCGTATGCATCGCCGCCGCTTCCGCGATGAACATGCGGTGGTCGCCCAGGGACAGCGACGCCTTCACCCGGCACTCCAGCACCAGGCGGCTGTCCTCCACATAGGCCGGGGCCACGGCTTCCGCCGGCGTCAGGGCGATGCCCAGCTCCGCCGCCTTGTCCCGGTCCCGGCCGGAACGGGTCCCCGCCGCCAGGGCCGCTCCCTTCAGTCCCTCGCCGGGGAGGCAGAGGCAGAACTCCTCCTCCTTCGCGATGCACTCTCCGGAATAGCTCCGCTCCCCGATGCACACCGCCAGCGTCAGGGGATGGTTGCTGCAATAGGTCCACCAGGACAGGGCCATCACGTTGGTCTTGCTCCCATCCCAGGAGGTGACCAGCGCGAAGGGGTTCGGGGAGCTCAGCCTCTGCGCCAGGCCCGCGTTTATCTCAGATCCCATCTCGTCAGCCTCCCAAATACGCTTTGCGCACTTCCGGATCGTTCAGCAGCTCCCTGCCGGTGCCCGACAGGATGATCTCGCCGGTGGAGATCACATAGCCCCGGTCCGCGATCTGCAGCGCCATGTTCGCGTTCTGCTCCACCAGGAGGACGCTGACGCCGTTCTCATTGATCTTCGTGATGGTCTCGAAAATGAAATCCACCAGGTTCGGCGCAAGGCCCATGGAGGGCTCGTCCAGCATGACCAGCTTCGGGCCGGACATCAGCGCCCTCCCCACGGCCACCATCTGCTGCTCGCCGCCGGAGAGCGTGCCCGCCAGCTGCTTATAGCGCTCCTTCAGCCGGGGGAACATGGTATAGATCTCCTCGAAGCGCTGGGCGATGAAGTCCTTGTCCTTCTTCAGGTACGCGCCCAGGCGGAGGTTCTCCTCCACGGAGAGGCCGGGGAACAGCCCCCGCCCCTCGGGAGAGAGGGAGATGCCCAGGGGCGTGATCTTCTCCGCGCTCATGCCGCTGATCTGCCGGCCCTCGAAGGTGATGACGCCGCTCTTGATGGGCAGCAGGCCGCTGATCGCGCCCATGGTGGTGGTCTTGCCCGCCCCGTTGGCGCCGATCAGGGTGACGATCTCGCCCTCGTCCACCTCCAGGCTGATCCCCTTGAGCGCATGGATGCTCCCATAATACACATGGAGGTCCTGGATCGATAAAATCATGATGTCTTCCCTCCCAGATACGCTCGGATCACGTCCGGATCGGAATGGATCTGCTCCGGCAGCCCCTGGGCGATCAGCTTCCCGTAGTCCAGCACGTAGATGCGGTCCGCCACGTTCATGACGACGTTCATATCATGCTCGATGAGGATGACCGTATAGCCGTCTTCCTTGGCGATCTTCTGGATGAATTCCACCAGCTGGGCGGATTCCTGGGGGTTCATACCGGCCGCCGGCTCGTCCAGCAGCAAGAGCTTCGCGTTGGAGGCCATGGCCCGCAAGATCTCCAGCCGGCGCAGGTCGCCGTAGGGGAGGGAGCCGGCGTACATATCGCTCTTGTCCTCAAAGCCCATCCGGTCCAGGAACGCCAGGGCCTCCCCGCAGCGCTCCTTCTCCTCCCGGCGGTATCTCGGCGTCCGGAACACCGCGTCCAGCACGTTGTAATCCGTGTGGATGTGGGAGCCGACCATGATGTTCTCGATCACGCGCAGCTTCGTGAACACCTTGGGGTTCTGGAAGGTCCGGGCCATGCCCAGCTTCACGATGTCCTGGGAACGTTTGCCCGCGATCTGGTGCCCGTCGAATTCGATGCTGCCCTCCGTGGGCTTGTACAGCCCGGTCAGGAGGTTGAAGATCGTCGTCTTCCCCGCGCCGTTGGGGCCGATGATGCTGATGATCTCGCCTTGTTCAACGTGGAAAGTCACGTGGTCGACGGCGATCAGCCCGCCAAAATGAATCGTCAAATCTTTTACATCAAGTAATGACATAGCCCTTCGCCGTCGGATCACTGTCCGTCAACGGCCTGCTCCTTCCTCTCGTGTTCTTTTTCCAGCTGTGCTTTATGCTCCATCGTGCCCTTGGGCAGCTTATAGGGCAGGGTGCTGTCCCAGCCCAGCAGGCCCGCGGGGCGGACGAGCATCATGACGATCAAGATCGCGCCGTAGAAGACGAAGCGGTACGCCTGGAGGCTGCGGAACACCTCCGGCACCGTCACCAGGAGGATGGCCCCCAGGATCGGTCCCCGCAGCGTCGCCGCGCCGCCGATGACCAGGCAGCTGACGATCATGACGGACATGTCGGAGATGAAGCTGTTGGAGTCGATGTAGCGCTGCATCATGGCGTAATAGCCGCCCATCAGGCCGCTGATCGCCGCGGAGAACACGAAGCCCATCACCTTATAGCGGGTGGTCTCCACGCCCATCATCGTGGCCGCCAGCTCATCCTGCTTGATGGTGGCGAAGACCCGGCCGTACTTGGAGTTATGCAGCGTGTGGCAGAACACGCCCACCAGGAACACCGTCAGCAGCACCACGAAATAGAAGCCCTTGTTGGTGAAATTCATCTCGATGCCCAGCACCTTGGGACGGGGGATGCCCTTGATGCCCAGGGCGCCGCCGGTGACCGAGGTCCAGTTCAGGAAGATGGTGCGCATGATCTCGCCGAAGCCGATGGTGACGATGGCCAGATAGGATCCCCGGAGCCGCAGGGTCGGCAGGCCGATCAGCACGCCCACCAGGGCCGCC
This sequence comes from uncultured Oscillibacter sp., assembly GCF_910584465.1. GTDB lineage: Bacteria > Bacillota > Clostridia > Oscillospirales > Oscillospiraceae > Oscillibacter. The sequence goes on along the minus strand of NZ_CAJUBK010000017.1, from coordinate 27,320 downwards.
ATCAGCGCGCCGCTGACGATGGACGGGAGAAAGTTCCACCCGAACTCCGTCATCAAGATGGCCGTCGTGTAAGCGCCCACGCCCACGAAGCCCGCCTGGCCCAGGGACATCAGCCCCATCTCGCCCAGCAGCAGGTTCAAGCCGAAGCCGAAGCCCACATACAGCAGGATGATGACCAGGACCCGCATCAGGTAATCGTTCGGCATCAGGAAGGGCAGGACCACCAGCAAAGCCGTGACCGCCAGCGCGATGATCAGCTTATAGCGGTCCACGAACCTTTCAAAAGAGTTCAGCCGGCTCTTTTTATTCTCGTTTTTCTTCATGCCGTCACACCTTTATAATATCTTTCTTCCCGAACAAGCCGGAAGGCAGGAAGACCAGGATCACGATCAAGATCACGAAGGAGACCGCGTCCCGGTAGGTCGCGCCGAGGACGCCTGCCACGATGCACTCCAGGATGCCGATGATGATGCCGCCCAAAAGGCCGCCATGCATGGCGCCCAGGCCGCCCAGCAGGGCCGTGGCCAGGGTCTTGTTCCCCATGACCGTGCCCATGGTGGGATAGGCCACCTGGTAATAGCCGGCCACCAGCGCGCCGGCCACCGCGGCGGTCGCGCCCGCCATGAAGAACGTGGCCAGCACCACAAGGTTGACGTTGATGCCCATGAGCCTGGCAGACTGGGTGTTCTGCTGCACCGCCCGGATCGCCAGGCCGAAATGGGTCCTATTGATAATATACGTCATCAGCAGCATCAGGCCGCCGGAGATGACGAATAGGACGATCTTCGTGGAAGTGATGGAGATGGGACCGAGGTCGATGGAAAAACCCAGGTCATAAAAGGGCTCGAACGTCGCCCGGTTGGAACCGAAGAGGATGATCAGCATATTCATGACGACATAGGAGAAGCCCTCTGTCGCGATCAGCGTGGACACGCCGGGGGAGTTTTTCTTGCGCAGCGGCTCGATGCAGATCTTATCCATCAGCATCTCCAGCAAGCCGTCGATCACCATGGCGATGAGAACGCTCAGCCAGGGGTTGACGCCCTGGCGGATGAAGAACAGGGTGAGCATCGCGCCGCAGGCGTAGATGGCGCCGTGGGCGAAGTTCACGATCCGCAGGATGCTGAAGATCAAAGAGTAGCCGCAGGCCACCAGCGCGTAGATAAGTCCCAGCACGATCCCGTCGATGATGTACATTAAGATATTGGTCATATTCGATGTCCGTTGTTATGCGAGATAGCAACTTATCTCCTTTCCGCCATAATCATATCCTTCCCGGACCTCTGCGGAGCTTTGGCTCCGCAGAGGTCCGGGAGATCATCTGGGCGTGGATGGGATCAGGTGTTCCACTCCGTGTTCTGATGCCAGTTGTTATCGGAGGTATCCCAATAAACGACACCATAGTCACGGGGGCAGTCGCGGTTCTCGTCGAACTTCATGATGCCGGACAGGCCGGTGTACTCGATGCCCGCCAGGGCGGTGCGGACGGCCTCACGGTCGGTGGTGCCGGCGGCCTTGATGGCCTCGAGGACCACGCCCACCGTGTCATAGTACTGGGCATAGTCGCCGATGGGCGCGTTGTTGGGATCCAGCTCCGCGTACTTCTCCAGGTAATAAGCGGTGGCGTCATCGGTGAAGATGGGGGACCAGGAGCAGGAGCAGCAGAAGTCGTTGCAGTCCTCGCCGACGATGTCCGTCAGCTGCGTGACCTGGCAGTTGCCGTGGGCGATGGCGTTCACGTCGGGATCGGCGGTGCGCATCTGCTTCAGGAAGGGGGCGGAGATGGTATAGGTGGACGCCAGGATCACGGTGTCGACGCCGGCGGAGGTGAAGTTGGTGACCACGGGGCCGTAGTCGTCGTTGCCCTCGACCACCAGCTCCTCCACGATCTCGATGTCGGGGTTGAACTGCTTGATGTACTCCTTCTCCAGGTTGGCGACCTCCAGGCCCCAGTCGGTGTTCATGGTCAGGATGCCCACCTTCTTGGCCTGCCAGTAGTTGGCCACGAACTTCGAGACGGTGCGGGCCTCATCCGCGGTCAGCGGGCTGACGCGCCAGATCCAGTCGCCGGTCTTGGTGTAGTCGGCGTGGGAGGAGCAGGGGGAGACCTCCAGCATCTTGTGGTCCTGATAGACCGGGGCCGCGGCCATGGAGCAGGAGCTGGTGAAGTGGCCCACCACGGCGACGATGGAATCGTCCGCCACGATCTGCTCGGCCACGTTGGCGGCCTCTTCGGGAGAGCCCTTGTCGTCGAAGACCACGATCTCGACCTGCTTGCCGAGGACGCCGCCTTCCGCGTTCCACTTGTCGGCCATGACCATGGCGGAGTTCTTGAAGCCGGCGCCATAGTCGGCGTCCGCGCCGGTCATGGGGCCCACCACCGCCAGGCGGATGGTATCCGAGCCCGAGGAGGAGGAGCCGCCGCCGGAGGAAGATCCGCCGGAGCTGCCGCCGCCGGGAGCGGAGGAGGACCCACCAGAGTTCGCGCAAGCGCACAGGGACAGGGCCATGACCAGAGCCAGGGCGAGAGACAATGCCTTTTTCACACTTTTTTCCTTCTTTCTTAAAAAATTTATATGTTCGTAAAAACGGACATACCTTACATGGGGAGCGGTCAGCAGACCTCTTCTTTCTCCGCCTCGATCCGGCAGAGCACGTCCTCGATATTGGGCATGCCCTCCTTTTGGATCAGGAAGAAATTGCGGATGGTATCCTCTACCGTGCGGCCCACGATCCCGTCGAACTCGTTGGCCGCGCAGCCCTGAGAGGCCAGGATCACGCTCTGCATCGCCCCCTGGAGGGCCATGGAGACCTTCAGCGCGCAGTTGCTCTTGGCGCCGTCGCAGAACAGGCCGGACACCGCGCCCAGGATGTTCTGCAGCACCATGGCCAGCTCCTCCGCCTCCATGCCCAGCAGATAGCCCACGCCCGCGCCCGCACCGCCGGCCGCCACCGCCGCGCAGCAGACGGGAGCCATGCGGCCGTAGTTCACATCGTAGTGGGTCTTGACGAAGATCGTCAGCAGGTTGCTGACCGCGGCGGCCCGGATCGTCTCCTCCTCGCTCTTCCCCAGGTGCTCCGCCGCCGCCACCACCGGCATCGTGCAGGTGATGCCCTGGTTGCCGCTCCCGGAATTGCTCATGGCGGGGAAGCTGCTCCCGCCCATCCGGGCGTCCACGCCCGCGGCGCCCCACATCACCGCCTTGGCCGCAAGGTCCAGGCCCATGATGTCCCTGCCCGCCGCGTCCCGGAGGTTCTGCCCCACCCGGAGGCCGTAGGGATGGTCCATGCCGTCCTTGGAGATGGCCTTGGTCAGCTCGATGGCCTGCCGGATCCGGCCGAAGCAGGACAAGGGCGCGTTCCTGCAGAACTCATAGATGGACCCCACGCTGAGGACAGAGTAGTCCGGCATCTCGTCCAGGACCTTCGTGGCTTCCTCCGCCGTGATCCGGGTGTCCTTGATCACTTCCCCGTCCCGCTCGATGTAGCAGATGTTGTTGTGGGAGTCCTGGATCAGCGCCGTGGCGGTGCCCGCGTCCGTGACCACGGTGGAGCGCAGGTACATCTTCCGGTCCGCCTCCACCTTCTCCACCGTGACGGCCCCGGACTCCGCCAGCGCCACCGCCTCCTTGACGTGCTCGTCCGTCACAGAGGCGAAGACCTCCATATCCAAGGTATAGTCCCCGCCGACGGCGCCCATGGAGGCCGCGTACTTCCCGCCCCGCAGTCCGTGGGAATGGGGGATCTTGACGTAGGCGACTCCCTTGATCAAAGAGGGGGATCCTTCTACATGGATGCTCTCGATCTTCTCCCCGCCGGCATAGTGCCGCGCGGCGGAGGAGACCAGCCCGAACGCCATCGGCTCCGTACAGCCCAGGGCCGGGATCAGCTCCCGCTCCATGATCTTTTGGATCGTCTCATAGTTCTTTTCCATAAATATCCATCCTCCTTAAGCCGTTCGATCTCTCCCGCGCCTGCCGCCCGCCTCCGGCGGGCCGGCGCCGTCCTCCTCTTTCAATAAGGCGCTCAAGTGCCGCCTCTCCCGGCCGTATACCGTTCCAGCAGGCAGCGCCCCTGCCGGGTCCGGCACAGGCCGCCGCCGCCCCCCTTCAGCTCCGCCGGCATCGACGCGCCGGAGGACTTCATCGCCTCGAAGGCGTCCTGCAGGGGGATCGTCCCGGGGTATCCCAACAGCGCGGCATTGGCGCAGACCACCGCGTTGGCCACCGCCGACATGTTCCTGGAGAAGCAGGGGACCTGGACCAGCCCGCAGACCGGGTCGCAGATCAGCCCCAGCATGTTCTGCAGCGCCATGGAGGCCGCGTCCATCGCCTGCCTCGCCGTGCCGCCCCGCAGGACCGCCAGCGCCGCCGCCGCCATGCCGGAGGCACAGCCCACCTCCGCCTGGCAGCCATAGACGCCTCCGCAGAAGTCGTTGTCCTCCGAGATGGATACGCCCACGGCCCCTGCCGCCAGCAGCGCGTCCACGAGCTCCCGGTCCGTGCTGCCCAGCCGCTCCGCCGCCGCCAGCAGCGCCCCGGCCACCGTGCCGGAGGCCCCCGCCGTCGGCATGCAGACCACCACGCCGGAGGCATTGCTGTACTCCATCACCGCCAGCGAATAGACCGCCGCCCGGGAGACGATGCCGTCGTCGATGACGGTCCCTCCCTCCAGGCCGCCCAGCATCCGGGCCGCGGAGGGCTCCACGATCCCGTCGAACCGCAGGCCGGGCTCCAGGCCATGGCGGACGGCGTCCCGCATGGCCTCCAGCACGGATCGGGCATATCCCCGGATCCGTTCCTCACTCCAGCCGCTGACGCTCCGTTCATAGGCGACCGCCGCCTCCGTGAGGGAGGCCCCGGTCCTCTCGCAGTAGCCGGACAGCTCGTCGGCCGTCTCGAAGGGAGGCTCCGGCCGGGGGACCACCACCACCGGCAGGATGGCCGGGAGCACGCAGGCCCGCCGGACGGCGTCCATGCTCCGCACCTGCCCCAGCTTTTCCGGAGCGAAGGGCTCGCGCATGGGGATCTGAATCAGTGCCCGGCCCCCGGCCACGGAGCAGGCGCTCTCGTAGTCCGCCAGTTCCGGCCAGGCGCTCCGCAGCGCCTCCGTCAGTCCGGCGGCGGCTGCCGCCTCCGTGAAGACCAGCAGCAGATGGCGCTCCCCGCCGATGGAGACCGGGAGATCGTCGATCTGCGTCAGCTCGATGATGCCGCCGCCCTTGGACAGGCCCCGGACCACCGTGGTCTCCCCTCCCGCGTCCGTCAGCCTCAGCAGGCTGAGCAGGTGCTCCCCGCCGGCCTCCAGAGCGGGGTCCACGGTGAAGCGCAGCTCCACCCCCGCCGCTTTCAGATCGTCGAAGGCGTCCAGCAGGGGGGCGCCCGCGTCCGGGAGCCGCCCCAGCAGCCCGTGGGCGAAGGCATAGTCGGAGCGCATCCCCTTCCCGTTGGGAGAGGAATAGCCACCCTCCGCCGGGAACACGATCTCCGCCTCTTTCAGAGGCCCCCGGCACAGCTTCGCGCTCAGATAGGCCACCCGGCAGGGGCCGCAGGTGTTGGAGGTGGAAGGCCCGATGCCAACAGGACCCATGACATTGTTGAAGATGGTCGCCTTCTGTTTGCTTTGTTCCATACCGTTCCCTCGATCCTGAAATTTCAAAGTGTATCGTCCATCGCTTTAAAACGGGGATCTTTGGATCAAAATCGACCAAAAAGCCAGCAGTCCCTTCAAAAGCAGGGGCATATCTTGCAGTTCCCTGCCGGCTCGGCTCAAATCGCACCACTCATTTGGTAATCGTATTTTACAATAATATTTAAAACGCGTCAACTCTTTTTGGCTCATTTTGGAATTAATTAGATCTTTTTGGAACAATCGTAGAAATTTCTTCTCATTGTTTGGCAAAAATCGCAGGATCTCCCCTCCCTCCCCTCTCCCTTTTTTGGTGGTCCTGCCGGGTGCCGATCCCTGGGCTTTTATCAAAAATTTACTACTTTGATCCTTTACAAACGCATAGTTATCCGTTATCATAAAAATAAGGTATTTACAGCGTTTCTCGTCCCTATCGCTCCGCTATGCTTGTCCCCGATGCCCTTTCTCTCAAAAATCAACACGAAGGAGTAGACCGATATGATACCTGCCGAACGGCACGACAAGATCCTGAGCCTGCTGAATGAGCGGAGGTACATCTCTTTCAACGAACTCACCCAAAAGATAAACGCGTCCAAATCCACCCTCCGCAGGGACGTCTATGAGCTGGAACAGGAGGGCCATCTGACCCGCACCCGGGGCGGCATCGCCCTGGGCGACGACGTCGAACAGTTCAACGTGACCTCCGAGGCCTCCGTCCAGGTGCGCCAGTCGGAAAATAGGGACGAAAAGATCCGCATCGCCGAGGCGGCGATGCGGTTCATCCATCCAAACGACACCATATTCCTGGATTCCGGGACCACGACCTATGAATTGGCCGTGAAGCTGAAGGAGTACCACCACAGCCTGATGGTGGCCAGCAGCGACCTCTCCTCCGCCATGGCCCTCTCGGACAACGAGGACCTGGAGATCATCGTCATCGGCGGGAAGCTGCGCAAGCGGCACAACTCCATGATCGGCTATTTCAGCGACAACATCATCTCCCAGATGCACGCGGACACCGCCTTCATCAGCACCGACGCCGTGGACTCCGAAAAAGGGCTCATGGCCTTCTCCCTGGACGAAGTCACCGGGAAGAAGGCCATGATCCAAGGGGCCCGGGAGGTCATCCTCCTCTGCGATCACACCAAATTCTCAAGGATCGCCTTCGTGACCATCAGCAGCCTCGAGGAGATCGACCACATCATCACCGGGCGGGAGCTGGACGACCATACCCACTCCTATTTCACCGAGATGGGGATCGACGTCATCCTGGTCTGACCCGCCCGCTCACAGCCCCAGCTCCAGCGCGCGGCGGTCCAATTCGATACAATTCTCAAATCGTTCCAAATAGTGCCGGAAGCCCTCTTCGTCCTCCTCCCGGGGCAGGACGGTCTCCATACCGGCGTCCCGGAACACCTTCGACGCCAGGAAATCCTCCAGGGACTCGCCCTCGTCCCTCTGGAACACATAGGCGCACAGCAGCGCCATGCCGTAAGGGCCGCCCTCTCCCGCGTGCTCCAGGCAGGTCACCTCGGTGCCGCAGGCCGCAGCCAGGTACCGCTGGCCCACCCCCTTGGTCTTGAACACGCCGCCGTGCCCCATCAGGCGGTCGATGCGCACCTCCTCGTCCCGCAGCAGGTCGATGCCCACCTTCAGGGTGGCGAACACGCTGTACAGGTGGGCCCGGATGAAGTTCGCCAGGCCCAGCGCGCTGTCCGGCCGGCGGATCATCAGGGGGCGGCCCTCATCGATGTGGGTCACGCACTCCCCCGCCAGATAATTCAGGATGCCGATCCCGCCGCAGTCCGCCTCGCCCTCCAGGCTGAGGACGTACAGCCGCCGGAACAGCTCGTCCTCCGACACGTTGCGCCCGAACAGGGCCAGCAGCTCGCCGAAGAGCCTCACCCACATGTTCATGTCCGCCGTGCAGTTGTTCCCGTGGATCTCCGCCACCGGCCTGCCGGCGGGGGTGGTGACGATGTCGATCTCGGGATAGAGCTTTTTCAGCGGCCGCTCCAGCACGATGTCCGCGAAGATCGACGTCCCTGCCGATACGTTCCCCGTCCTGGGGGCCACGCTGTTGGTCGCCGCCATGCCGGTGCCTCCGTCCCCCGTGGCGGGGGCGAAGGGGACCCCCTCGGGGAGCAGCCCCTCCAGGAAGGCGCAGCCCTCCTTTGTCAGCCGGCCCGCGGCGGCGCCGGCGGCCAGGACGCCGGGGAACAGCGCCTCGACGGACACCGCCGCCCCGTGGGCGGCCAGCAGGGCCTCCGTCTTCGCCGCCATCCCCCTGTCATAGGCCAGCTCCCCGCAGTCGATGGGGAACATCCCCGACGCCTCGTCCACGCAGACGGCATCCACGCCGGTCAGCCGGTAGTGGAGATACCCCGCCAGGGTGGTCAGGTGGCGCAGCCGGGGCACGTGCTCTTCCCCGTTCAGCACCGCCTGATACAGGTGCGCCACGCTCAGGCGCTGGGGGATGTTGAACTGCAGCAGCTCCGTCAGCTCCTCCGCCGCCTCCCGGGTCATGGTGTTCTGCCAGGTCCGGAAGGGCGTCAAAAGCTCCCAGTCCTCGTCGAAGGCCAGATAACCGTGCATCATGCCGGACAGGCCCACGCACTGGAGGACCGCGTCCTCCTCCAGGTCCGCCAGCAGCTCCCGCAGGGCGGCCCGCAGCCCGGCCGCGGCCTCCTCCAGGGAATAGGTCCAGATCCCCCCCTCCAGCGTGCTCTCCCAGGTATACCCGCCGGACGCGACGATCCGGTACTGCTCGTCCATCAACACGGACTTGATCCGGGTCGAGCCCAGCTCGATGCCCAGATAGGTCCTCTTCCGCGGTGTTGTGCCCTCCGCCGGGCAGATCAATCTCGCCATCACGTCTCCCTCCATCCCTGCTGTCCGTCTCCCGGCCGCTCTCCCCGGGCCCCGCCGTCCTCCAGCGCGCAGCGGAACGCCTCCGCGATCCCGCCCTCCCAGGGCGGGGGGAAGAGCCGGTCCGCCCGGGCCCGCACCTCTCCCGGGGCGCTGAGCGGCGCGAAAAAGCGATCGGAGATCTCCGCCATGTACACGTCCGACATCGCGTCCCCCGCCGTATACATCCGGCAGCCGCCGAAGAGGCCCCGGAGGAAGGCGGCGGCGCTGCCCTTATCCACGCCCCGGGCCGTCAGCTCGCAGAAATGCCGGCTGGCAAAGCTGAAGGTCTCCCCGCCCCCGCTGAACAGGCGCTCCCGGAGCTCCTCCAGCACCGCGGGATCGTCCTCGGTGAACAGCACCTTGACGACCGCTCCCCGGACGTCCCCCAGGGCGGCCAGGGGCGCATTAGCGTCCTCCTCCACCCCCCGGGCCCTCAGCCGGCCGTTCACGCGGAGGTTGTATACCTCCTCCTGCGTGGTCACCGTGACGCTGACGCCCGGGTATCCCTCCAGGACCGCCTCCAGCTTCCCCAGCGTCCCCTCCTCCAGCGGCCGGGCATACAGGGCCCGGTCCTGGGAGAAGTCGTAGACCAGCGCTCCGCCGCAGAGGATGCAGGGGGCGTTGACCGGGATCTCCTCCACCAGCCGCCGGGCCGACCGCAGGCACCGCCCGGTGGACAGGGCGAACCGCCCGCCCGCTTCCATCCACCGTCGGACCGCGGCCAAAGCCGCCGGCGGGACAGGCTCCCGGGTCTTGAGCAGGGTGCCATCCACGTCGCTGAGGAACAGCCCGGGGCCCCTGCGGACGTCCATCCCCTTATTGTCCATACGTCTCCCAGCCCGCTTTCTCCCGGGCCACCAGCTCCGGGTCCAGGGGCGGGACGGCGGCGCCCGCCATCCGCGCCAGCATCAGCGTCTTCGCGCCCTCTTCCAGGTAGACCGCGGCGTACAGCGCCTCCTTCAGATCCGCTCCCAACGCGATCACGCCGTGGTGCTTCAAGATTACCGCCCGGGACCCTCCGGCATGCTCTACCGCCAGCACGCCCATGCCCACGGCGGAAGAGGGCGTGAAGGGCGCCACATGGACCGGCGCCCCGCAGGCGTCGATGATGGTCACCAGGCGCTCCGGGATCTCCTCCATCACGAAGCCCGCCGCCGTGGCCCAAGGCTGGTGCGTGTGGATCACCGCCCCCACCTCCGGCATGTGCCGGAAGATATACGCCAGCGCCGCCGAGTCGGAGGAGGGCTTCCGCCTCCCCTCGATCGTGCGGCACTCCCCGTCGATGAGGCACACGTCCTCCGGGACCATCTCCTCATAGATCATCCCCGACGGCGTCACCAGGAACCGGTCCTCCGCCGCTCGGACCCCCACGTTGCCGCCCGACAGCGACACGAGCCCGCATCGTTTGATCTCCAGCGCGGCGCTCAGCACCGCCGCCTTCCCCTGTTCGTACATCCGCTCCTCCTTTCCCGCGCTCATCCGCGCCGCGCCTCGTTGGCCAGGGCCGTCAGCTCCCGATAGCGCTCCCCCGGCCGCTCCGCTCCCCAGACCGCCCGGCCCAGGACCACCGTGTCCGCTCCCGCCCGGACCACCTGGGGCAGCAGCTCCGGCGAGATGCCGCCGTCCACCGCGATCCCCACCCGCTCCGGCAGGATCGCCCGGGCCCGGGCGATCCTGGACAGCGCCCAGGGGTTGAACCTCTGCCCCTCCCCGTCGGGCTCCGCGGTCATGAGCAGCACGTGGTCCAGCCGGTCCGCGTAGATCCCGGCCAGCTCCAGCGGCGTCCGCAGGTCGAAGGCCAGCCCGGCCTGGGCCCCGCCCGCCCGTATCCGGCTGAGGAGCGCCGCCGGATAGGACGCCGCCTCCACCTGGAAGGCGATGCGCGCCGCCCCGGCCTCCAGCAGGCCCTCCAGATACGCCCCCGGGTCCGAGACCATCAGGTGCACGTCCAGGCGCCGGTCCGGATAGCGCCCGGAGACCGCCTCCACCGTCCGCAGGCCGAAGGTGATGTTCGGGATGAAGTTCCCATCCTCGATGTCCATATGGAGCATCCCCGCCTCCGGCACGCTGTCGATCGCGCCTCTCAGATCCAGCGGATCTGCCGACGCCAGCGAGGGTATGAGTCTGATCACCGCCCTGTCCTCCTTCTCCAAAATGGGTCTTTCCGGTCTCGCTCCTTTCATTTTAATATGCTTTGAACCATTTTGCAACACTTATTTCCAAATTGATTCAAATTTTTCATTCTCTGGTTGCATTTTGAATCAGACTATGTTAAAATGGTTCATATGCATGGTAAATGCAGTAAAACGATGAAAGGATCGAGCGAATCATGAACTGGATGGAAGAACTTTTTGGCGTGAAAAAACCGATCATCGCGATGTGCCATCTCCAGCCGCTGCCCCACGACCCTTATTATGACCGGGAGAAGGGGATGGACTACGTCCTGGAGTGTGCCCGGAGGGACCTGCGCGCCTTGCAGGAGGGCGGCGTGGACGGCGTCATGTTCTCGAACGAGTTCAGCCTCCCCTATCTGACCGAGGTGGAGCCCATCACCATCGCCTCCATGGGCTGGATCATCGGCGCACTGAAGGATGAGATCGCAGTGCCTTACGGCGTCAACTGCCTCTGGGACCCCATCGCCTCCTTGGATCTGTGCGCCGCCGTGGGCGGCAGGTTCATCCGGGAGATCATCACCGGCGTCTACGCCTCGGACTTCGGCCTGTGGAACACCAACGTGGGCCGGACCGTCCGGCACCGGGCGGACATCGGGGCGCAGCACGTGCGGATGCTCTACAACATCGTGCCCGAGGCCGCCAAATACCTGGCCGACCGCCCCATCGAGGAGATCGCCCGCTCCACGGAGTTCAACAACCGGCCCGACGCCATCTGCGTGTCCGGCCTCACCGCCGGGGCCGAGACGGACACCCAGGTCCTGACCCGGGTCAAGTCCGCCGTGAAGCGCACCCCCATCCTCTGCAACACCGGGTGCAACATCGACAACATCGTCCGCCAGCTCTCCAGTTCGGACGGGGCCGTCTGCGCCACCACCTTCAAATATGACGGCGTCTTCGAGAACGCCGTCGACGTCTCCCGGGTCAAGGCTTTCATGGACGTCGTGAAAGCCTATCGCGCCACCCTCTCCTGAGGAAGCCGGCCCCCTCTCCCCCGGCTTCCCAGCTCTCATTGATTGTGAGGTAGATCAGCATGTTGAGCTTGGAACGAGAAAAGAAGATCGTCGACCTGGTCAACAAGAAGGGGATCGTCTCGGTGGAAGAGCTGATGTCCCTTTCCCACATATCCAAGACCACCGCCCACCGCTATATCAGCACCCTGGACGCCCGCAAGCAGATCGTCAAGGTCCGGGGCGGCGCCAGATCCATCCTGCCCGAAGGGTCCGCCGCCTTCCCCGCCTATGAGGAGGAACCGCCCTTGGCCACGAAGGACTCCTTCTCCCAGGAGGAGAAGCGGAGGATCGCCCAGGCCGCCCGGAGCCTGATCTCCCCCGGGGACCGGATCATGCTGGATTCCGGGTCCACGACGCTGGAGCTGGCGAAGATCTTGGATAAAGACCTGCACGGGACCCTCATCACCAACGATCTTCGCATCGCCATGACCCTCGGGGCCCACAAACATCTCGACATGCTGTTCGTCGGCGGGATGATACGCAAGGGGTTCTACTCCTCTTACAGCTACTTCGCGGAGGCCATGCTGAACAGCCTGGTGATCGACAAGCTCTTCTTCTCCGTGGACGCCATCAGCCCCGACCTGAGCCTCTTGAACTACACCCTGGACGACATCAACCTGAAAAAGAGCTGCATCTCCAAGGCGGGGGAGGCCATCCTCCTGTGCGACCACTCCAAGTTTTCCGCCAACGCCCGCTTCGCCTTCGAAAAGCTGGACGCCGTCAGCACCATCATCGTAGACAGCGGGCTCTCCCCCGATATCCAGCGCCAGCTCCGGCGGCTGGGCAAGCAGCTGCTGATCGTCTGAGCGCCCCCCTCCCCGTCCCGCCGCCTCGTCCCCGGGCGGGGCGGGGAGCCCCCCTGCCCGTCCCCCGGATCTTCGGGGGGCGGCCCACTGCGAACGAAGGATCCCCTCCGCCTCCCCGGGCGGGAGGGGCCCTTACTATGGATCTGCGAAGGAGGCGACCCTATGAGAGCATTGCAGGTCGACCCCGCCGACAATGTGGCGGTGGCCGCCCAGACCGTCCCCCCCGGCGGCCTGGTGGAGATCCGCAGCGGCCTGACCGTGACCGCCGGGGAGGAGATCCCCCTGGGCCACAAGATCGCCCTGTGCGCCATCGCCGCCGGCGATATGGTGATCAAATACGGCGTCCCCATCGGGCGGGCGTCCCGGGACATCCCCCAGGGGAGCCACGTACATACCCAGAACGTGGAGGACATCACGACGCAGCTGTGCCGGGAGTACGCGGCGGCGTTCCGGAAGGAGGCGGGGGCATGATCAGGACCTTCCAAGGCTATGAGCGGACCGGCGGAGGGGCCGGCATCCGGAACTACGTGCTGCCGATCTCCATGGTACACTGCTCCAACACGGTGGCCCAGCAGATTGCCTGGAAGACCGGGACCCATGCCATCACCCACGAGTACGGCTGCATCGAGTTCGCGGACAGCCACGCCCGGACCCATCTGGCCCTGCTGTCCGCGGCGCTGAACCCCAACGTGTACGCGGTGCTGCTGGTGGGCCTCGGCTGCGAACAGACGGACCACGACGCCCTGATGCGCCAGATCGCCGCCTCCGGCAGGCCGGTGGCCTACGTCGGCATCCAGGAATCCGGCGGCCCGGCGGAGGCCGTGGGAAAAGGCGTCTCCATCGTGGAGGCTTTCCTGCGGGAAGCGGCGGCCCAGACGCGGAGGCCCATCCCCATCTCCAAGCTGGTGCTGGGCGTCCAGTGCGGCGGCTCGGACTGGACCACCGCCCTGTCCGGCAACGCCGCCATCGGCGCGATGACGGACCTTTTGGTCGGCCAGGGCGGCAGCGTCATCATCAGCGAGGTGGCCGGCTTCCCGGGCAGCGAGCATGTCCTGGCCGGCCGGGCGGCCACGCCCGAGGTCGGCCTCCAGATCCTCCGGATGTGCGACGAGCTCCGGGCGGGATATGCCGCCGCGCACGGCCAGGCCATCGAAGAGGTCAACCCCACCCCCGGCAACAAGGCCGGAGGCATCACCACCCTGGTGGAGAAATCCATGGGCAACGTGAAGAAGATGGGCACCGTCTCCAAGATCCAGGGCCTCATCCGCGCGGGGGAGACCGTCCCCCATCCGGGGCTGTGGATGCTGGACCTCCGGGCCCCGGGCATCGACGGGAACGCCACCAGCGGCTTCGCCATGTCCGGCGCCCATATCGACGTGTTCAGCACCGGGCGGGGCTCCCCCTTAGGCAACGTGGTCATGCCGGTGCTCAAGCTCACCGGCAACCCCCAGAGCTTCCGGGAGATGCCCAGCCTCTTCGACTTCAACGCCGGCACGGCCCTGGAGGGGGCCCCCCTCCCGGAGGTGGGCGCCGCCCTTTTGGAGCGGGTCCTGGAGATCGCCGGCGGCGAGGAAACGCGGTCGGAACGCAACGGGGATTTCGAATTCATCATCCCCCGGGAGACCGGCCGCTGAGGCGGAGGAGGGACGGCCTTGGACATCATCTGTGTCGAGCACCCCTACCTGGGGCAGTACACGAAGAGCTTCCTGGTCCCCGGACCGGGGGGCGGCGTCCTGATCGACACCGGGCTCTCCAGCGGCGCCCGGCGGATCGCCGCCCTGGCGCCCCGGCCCGAGGCGGTCCTCAGCACCCACGGGCACTGGGACCACACCGGCGGGCACCGCTTTTTCCAGGCCCGCGGGGCGCTGGTATACGCCCACCCCGGCGACCGGCCCCTCCTGGAGGGGCCGGAGCGGCAGTGGGACCTCCTCTACGGGCAGTTCTCCGGCGACTTCGACATCCCGCCCGCCCGGCGGGACGTCTGCCGCCGGGAGGTCCCGGCCCCCGTCTCCGCCGACCGGGAGCTCTATGACGGGCAGCAGCTGACCCTCGGCGGCGTCCCCATGCGGATCGCCGCCGCGCCGGGGCACTCGGGAGGGAGCGTCTGCATCCACCTGCCGCAGGAGGGCGTGCTCTTCACGGGGGACACGGTCTGCGGCAGCGGGTTTTTCGGCGTGCTCCCCCAGATCGAGCAGGTGGGGCCCTATCGGGCCACGCTGGAGCGGCTGGGGTCCCTGGACGCCGACCGGGTGTACAGCGCCCATGCCCCGGAGGTCTGGGATCTGGCCGCCTACCATGAGCAGCTCCGCCAGGGCCTGCTCTGCGTGGAGCGCCTCTACCGGTGGACCCGGGCATTCTTGGACGCGCATCCCCGGGGCTTCCGCCTGGGGGAGCTGGCCGCCGACCTCTGCCGGAGGGAGGGCGGCAAGCCCGTCGGCAGCGGGGCCTGCGTCACGGCGGCCGCTTTTTTGGAGGAGTTCTCCACGCAGTACGAGACCGCGGCGGCGTGCCGCGGACGTTACGGCCGGACGCAGGACGCCCCACCCGCCGGCGGGCGGCGCCCGGCGGAAGGATAGGTCCGCTGTTTTCGAGCCATCCGGCCCTATCCCCTTTGAACGAACGGCGCGAAACGCGCATGGAGGTCTTTATGTTCGATTTTCGAGATCAGGTGGTCGTGGTCACCGGCGCTTCCGGGATCGGCATCGGGAACGTCATCGCCCGGCATTTCTACGCCGCCGGGGCGAAGCTGGCCATATGCAGCCATGACCAGGCCCGCATCCGCCTAGCGGCGGAGGAGATCGCCGGCCAAGACACGGGGCGGATGTTCGCCATGGAGGCGGACACCGGCAGCGTCGGCTCCATCCGGGCCTTCGCGGAAGCGGCGGTCCGGCAGTATGGGCGCATCGACGTGTGGGTGAACAACGCCGGCATCCACTTCCCCAAACCGTCCCTGGAGGTCACGCAGGAGGACTGGGACAGCACCGTGAACGTGAACCTGCGGGGATATTTCTTCGGCGCCCAGGCGGCGGCGAAGGTCATGCTGGGACAGGGCGGGGGCTGCATCGTCAACATCGGCTCCGTGAACAAGGCGATCGTCACGGTCGGAGAGACGGTATACGCCGCCACCAAGGCCGGGATCTCCAAGATGACGGAGAACCTGGCCAGGGAGTGGGGGCCCGGCGGCATCCGGGTCAACTGCGTGGCCCCCGGCAGCATCCCCACGCTGATGAACCGGGAGCAGTATTCCGATCTCCGGGTCCACCAGGCCATGTGCGATAAGCTGCCCCTCCGGCGGCGGGGCGAGGCCCGGGAGATCGCCGACGGGGCCCTCTTCCTGGCGTCCCCCTATGCCTCTTACATCACCGGGCAGACCCTCTTCATCGACGGCGGCCTCTCCATCGTCTGCGGCTGACCGGGAAGGGCCCCCGGCCGTCCATGCGGGCGGTCCGGCGGGCCGGGAGGACCGGGAGGACCGGCCGGTCCCCACTACCCGTCCTTCGTCCGGCTCCATGGCCTGCCGAACGGGCGAGCCCCTGCCGATCCTGTGGATCGGCAGGGGCTCGCTGCCCTTTTGGCCCAGGCCGCAGCCAAATCGCGGTCCTCTCAAAAAGGGATCGGCCGGGGGCCGGCAGGCGGCGCCCACGGATCCGCAGATCCCGGCGCGGGGGCCTCTCACCGCCGCGCCGTCCCGCCGGTCAAGCGCCCATCTGGGTCAACACCGCGCCGATATCCGCCTCCAGGACGACCGCCCGTCCGGCGATCCCCTCGGGGACGAACGCCCGCTCCTCGTTCACGCAGGCGTATATGGCATCGGGGGCCTGGAGCGTCATCCTCCAAAAGGGGAACTTGATGATGCCCGGCGTATCATACCCCACCCCCAGCTCCAGGAAGAGCACCCGCCGTCCTTCGTGCCGCCTCAGGAAGTCCCGATAGCGCCTCCGGGCCTGATACCAGCCCTCGTCCTGCACGAAGGTGTCGTCCACCCGCAGGTTCATGGTCATCGGCCGGCCGCAGAGGGGACAGCAGGGGACGAGCTCCGCCGGCACCCTCCTGTCCCGCTGCTCCTCGAACATCCGGCGCACCGTCTCTTCGTTGTCATAGGTGCGCTGGCGGCAGGGCCCCGAACACTGCCAGAGGCCATAGTCCCCCTGGGTATAAAACAGCCTCGTTTTGTCAAAGCCCGCCTTTTGAAAGCAGTGGTCCACATTGGTGGTCAGCACGAAATAGTCCCTCCCCTCCACCAGGGACAGCAGGTCCTCATATACCGGCTTCGGCGCGTCCATATAGCGGTTTATCCAAATATAGCGGCTCCAATAGGCCCAATGCTCCTCAGCGGTGGAGAAGTGGGAGAAGCCGCCGCTGTACATATCCCGGATGCCATATCTCTCCCGGAAATCACTGAAATATGTCTCGAACCGTTCTCCGCTGTAGGTGAAGCCCGCCGATGCGGACAGCCCCGCCCCCGCGCCGATCACCACCGCCTCCGCGCGGTCAAGGGCCTCTTTCAGCCGTTCGATCTGCGCCGAGGATGCGGCGGTAGATCCTTTCGTCGCTCTCTTTGAAAACATCGAAGATCACCTTCTCGATAGGGATGCCCTGCCGGAGGAGGTCCGTAACGGTCCGGACCGCGATCTCGGCCGCTTCCTCGGCGGGGAAGCGGAACTCCCCGGTGGAGATGCAGCAGAACGCCACGCTCCCCAGCCCGTGCTCCGCCGCCAGCTCCAGGCAGGAACGGTAACAGGACGCCAGCTCCGCCCGGTCCCGGGGGGTGACGCGTCCCTGGACGATGGGGCCGACCGTGTGCAGGACATATCGGGCCGGGAGGTCATGCCCCTTCGTCAGTTTCGCCCGGCCCGTGGGCTCCGGATGGCCCTGGGCCTCCATGATCCGGCTGCACTCGTCCCGAAGCTGGAGCCCCGCCGCCGAATGGATGGCGTTGTCGATGCAGCCGTGGCAGGGGCAGAAGCAGCCCAGCAGGGAGGCGTTGTCCGCGTCTACGATCGCGTCCACCTTCAGCCGGGTGATATCCCCCCTCCAAACCGCGATCTGCGGATGGCCGCTGACGGCGGGCAGCGCCGCGCCCTCCACGACGCCCTTCTCCTCCCGTTCGGCGGACAGGAGCTCGTCCTGCAGGACGAGGAACTCCCTATCCAGCGGCATGGGCGGGCGGACGTTCATCAGGCTGCGCAGAAGCCGCCGCTGGCTGTCCGCGTCCTGCGGGAACGCCTGCGCCTGCCGGCGGTATCCGGGCATCTCTGCCAGCAGCATGTCGTTCAAGATGCGGATCTTCGCCGAACGGTCCATCCCATACCCTCCTTTAGCCGCCCTCCCTCCGGCCTTTGCCGGAGGGAGGGCCTGTATGCGGTCAGCCGAAGAACGCTCCGGCGGTCATCTCCAGATAGTTTTCCCCGCTGTAGGACGGATACCGCTCCCGCACGGCGGCCTTGAACGCCTCTGCGCCGTCGCAGGAGGCGGCGATGGCCTTCAGCTCCTCCAGGTAGCCGATCTTGGTCTCCGCGTCCTTCAGGTCCTCCGGGGTGTAGTGGGAGGTGAGGATCAGGCCGTAGCCCTTTTCGATGTAGCCCCGCAGCTGGGCGATCATGGCGTCGGCATGGCCGGGCCCGGCCACGATGGAATGGCAGTCGTGGCCCAGCATGTGGGTGTAGACCGCGTCGATCTCGGGGATCTCCACGTCGAAGGCCTCCGCCGTCCGGTGGATGATGAACCGGATGCCGCCGATGGTCGCCTCCCCCTCGGTGAGCGTGTGGGTGATGGGATGGATGGAGCCGTCGAAGGCGCTGCCGAAGGCGGCGGTGAACTGGTCGATCAGGGCCTTGCCGCCGCCCCGGCGGGCATACTCCGCCGCGTTGGCGGTGGCGTACTTGGGGACCTCCGGCAGGAAGGAGGCCCCCGCGCCGTGATAGGCCACCAGCACGCCGGCCACGTCCCGGCCCGCCAGATACTCGTTCAGCGCGGTCACGCTGGCGGTGAAGCAGGGGGACTCGATGGCCACGAACTTCCCCGCCTTCTCCACCAGGAACACCTCGTCCGCCAGCGGATCGCCGGTCTGATAGGCATGGAGCCTCACGCCGCCGAGATCGTAGATGTGCATCTCGCCCTGGGACAGCCGGACCGTGGTAAAGTCTTTCTTGTTCATGATGTGTTCCTCCATGGATACGTTTTTCCGAAGCGGGGCATCCCCCGTCCTCGTATCTGCATCATACGACACCGGAGACCATTTGAAAAGTACGCACAATATTGTGCCATAGGCACCCGGAGGTAACGATCGGCCGTTGCCGGGAGGGGACGATCCTGCGGCCGCAGGGGCCCCCGGCCTTTGGGAGGGCAGGGGGGATCTTTTTCCGCCTTGACCCCGGAGGAGGAGATACGGTAAAATGGGGGCGTGAGGGATCTTAAGGATCGACAGACAGGAGGATACGATGATGGAAGGGAAAGCTTTGCCCGCCTGCCCGGTGGAAACGACGCTGACGCTGATCGGCGACAAATGGAAGGTGCTCATCCTCCGGGATCTGCTGCCGGGGACGAAACGGTTCGGGGAACTGAAAAGATCCGTCGGCGGCGTGAGTCAAAAGGTGCTGACCTCCCAGCTCCGGCAGATGGAAAGCAGCGGCCTGCTGACGAGGACGGTATACCCGGAGGTCCCGCCGCGGGTCGAGTACACATTGACGGAGCTGGGCCGCAGCCTGAAGCCGGTCTTAGACGCGATGGAGGTCTGGGGGGAAGGATACAAGGCCAAAAACGCCTGAGCGGCCGGGAGCCGGCAGGGGCCGGCATCGGATGCCGTCCCTCAGTCCCGGCGCCGCCTCCAGGCGGCCGGCCTCCCGGATACCGGCGGGCTCGGCCTCACGCCGGCTGTGCCCGATGCCGGAGCGGGCCCCAGGGCCGCTCGGATATCGCGGGATCCGCCTCCTGCCGAAAATATGAGGAGCCCTGTCGGGAGCGGATCCCGGCAGGGCTCGTTGGTCGGAAACCATATCGTTCAAGATCTCGCCGCGGCCGCAGGCCGGCGCTTTCGCCCTTCGTGAAGGGATCCCGGGATGGTGGGCCGGCCCGATCCGCGGGGAGCGGGCCGCCGGCGCGGCATCGGACACGCCCCGGCCGGACGCCGGGGCGGGGCGGGGTCCCTCCCCGCCTATCTCCAATACACCTCATCCTCCTCGCTCACCTCGAACGACAGCACCGTCAGCCCGGTGTCCCGGTCGTACACGGCCGCGCCGTCCAGATCTTCGGTGAGCTCCACCGGCCCCATGCCGTCCGCCAGGGCCAGCGTCCCGTCCTCTCCCCACCGCAGTCCCCAGCGCGCGCCCTCCCCGGGCGCCGCCAGGACGGTCACCGCCGAGCCGGGATAGACATAGTACGTATCGAAGGGCACACCCACCCCCCGCTCCGGGTCGAAATTGCCCAAAAAGCCCCCGATATGGTGGACCCCCGTGATCTCCAGGCACAGCCCGTCCTGTTCGAACCGTGCGGTCTCCCCCCTCTGCGGCCCCGGCCGGGCGAAGGCGGCATAGAACGCCAGCACCGCCAGCACGGCGATGCCGGGGGACAGCAGGGACCTGTAGCGGCGGACCGGCCTCCGGGCGCGCTTGATCGGACGCATGGGACGCTCCTTTCCCTCTTTGAAAAAAGAGAGGGGCGCCAAGCCCCTCTCTCTTCATCCAACAGAAGTCGACCTTATTTCGAGACGACGGACTTCACGACCTTGATCTCCCGGCCGTTGTAAGTACCGCACTCCTGGCACATTCTGTGAGGCAGGTGCATAGCACCGCATTTGGGGCACACGACCAGGTTCGGAGCCGTCAGCTTCCAATGAGAGCTGCGCCGTTTGTCCCGTCTCGCTTTGGATACTTTACCCTTGGGTACTGCCATTGTGACACCTCCTAATCATACAAAAAGACGCGGAGCGCTTCTCGTTAGTCCTTATCCAAAAGCTTTGCCAGGGCCGCCAGCCGGGGGTCCGGCTCCTTCCCGCAGGAGCAGGGGCCGAGGTTCCAGTCGGCTCCGCACCGGGGGCACAATCCCTTGCAATCTTCCGAACACAGTGTTTTGCTGTCCATCCCGAGGACGAACGCCGTGCGGGCCAGGTCGCCCGCGTCCACCCTGCCGTCCTCCAAAAGGACGATCTCATCGTTCTCCTCGTCCTGGAGCTCCTCCGCCAGCATGCAGCGGTACTCGATCTCCTTGTCCTGGAGGAACGCCTTCCCGCAGCGGTCGCAGACCGCGTCCAGCGTGGTCCGGGCCGTCAGGGAGAGCTCCAGGAGGTCTGCGGTGTTGCGGACCTCCCCCTCCACCTCCACCGGGCGGCTGACGGGGGCCCGGCCGTCGAAGTCCAGGCCGGACAGATCCAGCTCGAACCGGAAGTCCAGGCGCCGGCCCGGGGCGTGCAATATCGGTCTTACATCGATCAACATGATCCCATCCATATGAACTGCCTCGTAACGATACCTTCCGTATTATAAAGGATGATCCCGCCGATGTCAAATGATTTTTTCATTTTCCCCGTCCTTTTTTTGATCGTCCCGCTCTTTGTCCCCGAACGGCAGGGGGATCCCCAGGAACGTGGGGCGGAACCCCTTCCTCAGTTTCTCCAGCGAGGGCTCCCGATACGCGTCCTTGGGCCACCGGGCGGCCCAGCCCTCCCGCAGCCGCTCTTCCAGCGGGACGCAGACGGGGTCCTCCAGCAGCATGGGGGCCAGGTAGCAGACAATCAGCTGCTTGTCCTCCATCCGGGCCAGGGAACGGTCCCAGGGCCTCCGCGCGGCCCAGCCCTCCGCCAGGCCGTCCAGCAGCACCTCCGCCAGAGCGGGGAGCCCCTCCTCCCCGGCGGCCAGCACCGCCTCCCGGTACACGGGGGCGAAACGGTCCCGGTACTCCCGGAACGCCCGATCGTACTCCTTCCCGGTGAACCGCTCCAGCCAGGGCTTCCCGTCCTGGATCGCGGCCAGCAGGGCCTCCACACACACTTCACTCAAGATCTCCATCCTCCCTTTCCGCTCATCCGGGCGCGGACCACCGCCATGGACGGCCCCTTGGCCGTCCGCGGAAGCGCCGCGCGCAAAAGATCCTCCGTCCTCCCCCGTCCCCCCTTTACGATCCCCCCAAAAACAGGTATGATGGTAAGACCACACATACAGGAGGTCCGCCATGCGGGAACTCATCATCGGGAAGAACGACGCCGGGCAGCGGCTGGACCGTTTCGTGTCCAAGAACCTGCCCCTCCTCCCCCCTGCCCTTTTGCAGAAGTACATCCGCCTCAAACGGGTGAAGGTCAACGGCAAAGGGGCCAAGCGGGACACCCGGCTCGATGCCGGGGATGTCTTACGATTATACATCAACGACGAGTTCTTTGACAAGCCCAAGGAGGGAGACCTGTTCCTCTCCATCTTCCGGCCCCGCCTGGACATCGTCTATGAGGACGAGCACCTGCTCCTAGCGGACAAGCGTCCGGGGATGGTGGTCCACGCCGACGAGACGGAGAAGGTCGACACCCTGATCAACCACATCCAGGCGTACCTCTACCAGAAGCGGGAGTGGGACCCCCGGCAGGAGAACGCCTTCGCCCCGGCCCTGTGCAACCGCATCGACCGGAACACCGGGGGCATCGTCATCGCCGCCAAGAGCGCCGAGGCCCTGCGGATCCTCAACGAGAAGATCCGGGCCCATGAGCTGGAGAAATCCTACCTCTGCGTCACCGTGGGCCGCCCCCGCCCGGCGGCGGGGACGATCGAGGGCTTCCTCCTCAAGGACGAGGCGAAGAAGCTGGTGACCTTCCACCGCCGCCCCGTCCCCGGCGGGAAGCGCGCCGTCACCTCATACGAGACGCTGGAGACGCGGGGGGAGCTGTCCCTGGTGGGATGCCGCCTGCTGACGGGCCGGACCCATCAGATCCGGGCCTCCATGGCGCAGATCGGCTGTCCGCTGCTGGGGGACGGGAAGTACGGGGACGGGGCCGTGAACCGGAGATACCACGAGACCCGGCAGGCGCTCTACGCCTATAAGCTGGCCTTCCCTCTCCCTACGGACGCGGGGATCCTGGACTACCTGCGGGGCAGGGAGTTCACGGTGGAGGACGTGCCCTTCCGGGAGAAGTATTTCCCGCGGCAGGGAGGGGGGCCCGCCCCGCAGCGGCCGGGGGGCCCTCCCGTCCCCTGAACGTCCGGGGCCTCGGCGGACGCCTCCCCGCAGCGGAGGCGCGTCACCGAAATCCGGGGGGCTCCATCCGGTCCATAGCCTCGTACATATCCCGCAAGGCCCCCATATCGGCGGGGGACAGCCCTCCGATCACCTCCGGCGTCACCTCCGGCAGGGTGCCCAGCGCGATGACGACCTTACTGAACAGCAGCCGCTCCATGTATCCCTCGTCCGCCTTGGCCCTGGGATCGCGCATGGCGCTGAGTTCATCGATGGCGGTGGCCGGCCGCATCTGCCCCTCCCGGTGGAGGGTCCCCTCTGCGTCCACATAGCCCCTGGGGAGGCGGAACGGATACACCGTCCGAAACTCCATATCAAGATCCCCTCCTCACGCATCCTTCCGCTCAAACCTGCCGGGTCGATATCGAGATGAGCCAAGTATACCACCGCCGCGGACGGCTTTCAACCTCCATCTACAGACGCTGCCGCCGGCAGCGCCTGCAAATAGGGGTGGAAGACCGCCCGCGGTGGTGGTATGCTTCGTACGTACCGATCTGATCGAACGCCGAGGAGGTAGATGAGGATATGATGCCCACCAGGACCGAGGCGGGACGATCACTGAGAGAAGCCGAAGGACAAAACCCCGGGCCTTGGGGCGACCACAGCCGGGTCGCGGCGCACTGCGCGGAAAAGATCGCGGCATCACGGCTCCCGCGAACGGCGGCGGGATCCCCCCGCCGCCGTCTCAGGCTGTCGAAAAAGTCTTTTCGACAGCCTGAGCAAGTTTTCAGGCCTTTTTTGAAAGTCCTGAAAACTTTTTTATCAAAAACGAAAGGGACCCTTCCTGGGTCCCTCTCGTAACTCTCTTCCTTCCCGTCGATGGAGTCCCCTCTCCTTTTTCGACAGGCTGGAACGGCGGCGGGACCTCCCGCCGCCGTCTCCCCGTCATCTCAGATAACTCAGCAGCCTCCCCGCTTCCAGGGCCGCCTTGGCCCGGACGCCGTCGAAGTCGACGTAAGGGTTATAGACCGCTTCCAAGGCGTCGTGCTCCCCCTTGGCCTCCTTCAAAGCGTCCACCGCCTCCTCCCTGAGCAGGGCCACCATCCGGGCCTGGAACCGCAGGCGGGACCGCCCCTCCGTCTCCGTCATGGCGTCCAGGCGGAGCCGGCGGTAGGGCTTCCTGCCGTAGTCCATGCCGGGGCAGGAGGTGACGAAGGCCAGGCCGAGGCCGGGGATCAGCAGATGCTCGATGCGCTCGAGATCCTCCGGAGAGGGGCAGACGATGGTGTCCCAGCCCTTCTCTGCCGCCGCGGCATGGAGGAGGGCGAGCGCCGGGCCCGCCAGCTCCCAGGTGTCGGCGAACTCATAGACCTTGCTGCACAGGACATCCACGCTGTCGAAGCGCCAGATATGGCCTTTATGGGTGATGCTGCCCAGGAAGCGGCGCGTGGTCCGTCCCCGCTGTCCCCCTTTGGCGCGGAGCTCACGGGCGATGATGCCCCTCACCCGCCGCTCCAGCCGCTCGCCGTCAAAGGACCTCCGGACAGACTCCACCGCGTCCAGCTCCACCTGGCGGGCGGCTTTGAGGCTGTGATAGGCCCGGACGTAGGCGGCTTTGTAGGCGCGGGTCCTGGCCTTGACTTCCTCCGCGCCCTCCTTGGCGGCGGTGAGGTCATAGAAGCAGCCCAGGTCCACATAGCGGTCCACCGCCGCGGGGTATTTGGGCTCGATGACGTGGGGCGAAGTCCCATCCGCTACCGCGCACCGCAGGTCCGGGATCACCACGCCGTCCAGGGAGTCCGGGTCCCCGGAGCACCAGAGGTACTCCACCGCCGTCCCGGCCTCCTCCATGACCCGGCCGATCTCCCGCATGAAGGTGTTCTTCCCCACGCCGGGGCCCCCCTTCAGGACCATGAGATCGTATGTATCCTCGATATCCACCATCTCCGGGAAGAGGTCTCGGAACCCTTCCCCGCTGTTGGCGCCCACGAAAAAGTTGGTCACTCGTGCCATAGATCTGCCCTCCCAAGTTTTTTTACATGCTCAGATTATGCCGGGAGGACTCGGCTTGACAGTGCCGGGACAGCTCGGGACCTCTGTGTGAGCGATGTTTTTTCCTTGGGGACAAGATCTTCATGGAGGACCGGGGCGAGGCCGAGCCCCGCATCGTCCGGGAGGGCCCCGCCATGAGCGGATGGAGCGGCCGCGTCCCTCCACCCGCTCCATCCGGGACCGCCTCTATGCCGGGCCCTTCGCCAGGCTCCCCCTCATGGAGGGAGCGGCCTCCCGGCCGCTGCCGCGTGCGGCGGCCCGGCGCGGACCGGTCCCATGCGGCAGCCCCGGAGCGGCTATGCTCCTGACACGTCCGTCCCTTCGGCCGACCTGGCGACGATATCCTGGATCCTTCGGAGCATCTTCGTGCTCAGCCCAAGGAACTTGATGCCATACCGGCAGTCCCGCTCAGAATACCGCTTGCTCCACATCACCATACCGACCACCGGGCGGGATCCTTCTTCCATGAAATCCTGATACGTGAACGCGATCGGCTGGCTCACCTCGAAGCATGCGGCACATTGGATGCACGCTCCGCCCTCGCTGATATCGACGACCAGGCAGTCCTGCCGGTCGGCCGGGTGCGTATCCTCGCCAAGATCGCATATCCATACGCGCTTGTTGATCGTGACCCTGCGGTGCTTCCTCCGTTCATCCACCGGCCGTACACCTCCCGTATTCGAAGATCCAGATCGCGTCCCGTCCCGCCCGCGGGCGCCCCCGCCGGGACGGGGCGGAAGATCTGAAGATGGCATGTACCATTATATATGGCCGGCCGAGGACGTGTCAACGGGGAAAAATCCAAAATACTTACCGCCGTATTCCTTGACATCAGAGGAAAGATATACTATCCTTATAAATGCTGAAATGGCGGCAGGCCCCGGCTCACCCAGCCGGGCCCTGGAACAAGAGATATAAGGCGGGTAAATGTGGGATGGTAAATTTCGTGACCGCGCTGGAGTTTTTCGCTGTCTGCCTGACGTTCGCCGCCCTGCTCCTCCTGCTCAACGGGGACGGGGCCAAGGAACAAAAGCTTTTGATCTTCATCATGTGCGGCACGCTGGTGCAGAACGTGGGCTATCTGCTGGAGCTGACCGCGCCCACCGTGGAGGCCGCCATGGCGGCGGTGACGGTGGAAAACGTGGGCTCCGCCTTCGTCCCGCTGTGCTACTGCTGGTTCACTTATACCTACTGCTACGCGCCTCCCCCGAAAAAGCTGCTCAACGCCCTGGGCATCATCAACTTCTTCGTGCTGCCCACGGTGTTCTTCAATTGGAACGACCTTTTCTACCGGGACTTCCAGTGGCTGTCCACCGCGGACGGGTTCCATTACATCCGCATCTCTTACGGCCCGCTGTACTCCTTTTTCCTGGTCACCCGCGTCGCCATCCCCTACGTCCTCTCGATCTATACCCTGGTGCGGGCGGCCCGCGGCCGGTCGGACCGGCAGATCAGCCGCCAGTATTGGACCATCCTCGGCATCTCCTCCCTGCCCATCGTGGTGCTCATCGCCTATGTGTCCAAGCTCATCCAGGTGTTCGATCTCACCCCGGTGACGCTGGCCATCGCCATGTCCATGGTGGTGATCGTGGTGTGGAGCCGCCGCAACTACGATTTCCGCCATCTGGCGGCGGAGAAGGTGCTGGAGAGCCTGGGCGACGGCGTGATCGCCCTGGACGACCATGACCGGCTCATCAGCTACAACCGGGCCGCCGCCTACATCTTCACCAGCCTGCCCCACCACAAGATCGGGGACGATATCCGGGCGCTGGAGGGGTTCCGGAGGGAGATGCTCAACGAGGACGTCCCCTGGAGCTTCTCCATCAACGGACAGCACTACGAGAGCCACAGCAAGTGGATCGTGGACGAGAACGGCCGGAAGCAGGGCTGCGTCATCCTGATCCTGGATATGACCGACATCAAGGCTTACATCAACGAGATCAAGCGGGTGCGCCAGCAGGCGGAGAAGGCGAACACGGCCAAGAGCGAGTTCCTGGCCAACATGTCCCACGAGATCCGCACCCCCATGAACGCCATCATCGGGCTCAACGACATCATCATGGAGGAGTGCCAAGATCCCCAGATCTACGCCCATGCCAAGGACGTACAGTCCGCGGCCAAGAACCTGCTGGCCATCATCAACGACATCCTGGACCTGTCCAAGGTGGAGGCCGGCAGGATGGAGCTGGTGTACACGGACTACCACCTGAAGACCGTGGTGGACGCGGTGGTGGGCATGATGGACATGGCCGCCTCCAAACGGGGGCTGATCTTGAAATATGAGTGCGACGGCTCCCTCCCCTGCCGGTACAACGGCGACGAGGGGCGGATCAAGCAGATCTTGATCAACATCCTCAACAACGCCATCAAGTTCACGAAGGAGGGCTACGTGCGGGCCTACGTCACCGGCAGGCCCGGCCAGCGGGAGGACGAGGAGCTGATCACCTTCCGGGTGGAGGATACCGGCTGCGGCATCCGGCAGGAGGACCTGAAGAAGATCTTCGAGGATTTCCGCCAGGTGGACTCCAAGAAGAACCGGAGCGTGGAGGGCACCGGCCTGGGGCTGGCCATCGTGAAGCACCTGGTGG
>NZ_CAJUBK010000016.1 GCF_910584465.1 uncultured Oscillibacter sp. | reverse complement strand
TCGTTCTCCAGCGTCATGTTCTCCGCCTCGCCGTCGTGGGAGTGGAGGGCCAGGATGCAGCTGGCCAGCTTGTTCATGATGTTCTTGTTGGGGGAACGGAGGATCATGTCCTCGGTGAAGTAGCTGGGGAGCTGGCTCCACCGGGCCATGAGGTACTGGAAGTCTTTCAGCTGGGAGGCCGTGGGCAGCTGGCCGAAGAGGAGCAGGTACACCGTCTCCTCGAAGCCGAACCGGTCTTCCTTGATGCAGCTTTGGATGAGGTCGTCGATGCTGATGCCCCGGTAGAAGAGCCGGCCCTTCCGGGGGATCTTCTCCCCGTCCGCGAGGTCATAGCCGTCGACGTCGCCGATGCTGGTGACGCCGGCGATGACGCCGGTGCCGTTGGGATAGCGCAGGCCCCGCATGACGTCGCGGTCGGTCCGGCTGGTGGAGGGGAAGATGTCGTTTTCCAGGATGAAGTCCTCGGACCCGCTGACGAAGGACAGCGAGGACTCGATCAGCTCCTGATGCAGGAGCATTTGACGAAGGTCGCGTTCGGTCTTATAAGGCATAGATGGATGCTCCTCTTAAAAACAAAGATCGCTGAGCGCCGCGCAGGACCGCGGGCCTCCTGAAAGCTCCGCCTATTATACTGTATCCGGCGGGGTTTTTCAATGACACAATTTACCGATCATCCCGCCTGCGGGGAGGGAAAAGCTGACTTTTTGAGCGGCGGAGGCGGGAGCGCCGTCCTTCGGAGGCGCTTCTTCGTCCGCCTCTCGTGGAAAAGCTGAAAAGGGAGGGGGGACGCAAAAGAATTTTTGGATATATTGACATTTTTAACCGATCGTATTACAATGATATCCGCATGGGGAAGGGGCCGTCCCATGGTCCCGCCCCGGCAAATTTCGATTGGAGGAGCAAATGATGAAGAAGAGATTTTTGTCCCTGCTGCTGGCTCTGACCATGGTCCTTGCCCTGGCGGCCTGCGGCGGCGGGAGCGACGCCCCCGCAGACAGCGGCAGCAGCACCGGCGGCAGCCAGGACAGCGGTGCCCAGGCCCCCGCCGACGCCCAGGAGCCCGCCTCCGGCATGGACGCCCTGATCGAGGCCGCCAAGGCCGAGGGCGAGCTGGTGGTCTACGGTTCCTGCGAGGAGGAGTACCTGGCCGCCGCCTGCGAGCATTTCCAGGAGCTCTACGGCATCAAGACCACCTATCAGCGCCTGTCCACCGGCGAGGTCCAGGCCAAGATCGAGGAGGAGAACGGCAATCCCTCCGCCGACGTCTGGTTCGGCGGCACCACCGACCCCTACAACGTGGTAGCCGCCGAGGGCCTGCTGGAGCCCTACGCCGCCATCAACGCCTCCCACATCACCAAGCCCGTGTACAAGCACGCCGACAACATGTGGCACGGCATCTACACCGGCATCCTGGGCTTCATGGTCAACAAGGACAGCCTGGCCGAGAAGGGCCTGGAGGCCCCCCAGGACTGGCCCGACCTGCTGAAGCCCGAGTACAAGGGCCTGATCTGGCTGTCCAACTACAACACCGCCGGCACCGCCAAGCTGGTCATCAACACCATGATCCAGAAATACGGCCATGACGACGGCATCCAGTACCTGGTGGACCTGGACAAGAACATCGAGGTCTACACCAAGTCCGGCTCCGGCCCGTCCAAGAACGTGGGCACCGGCGAGTGCGTCATCGGCATCGGCTTCCTGCACGACGGCATCACCCAGATCGTGGACAACGGCTATGAGAACATCGAGCTGGTGATCCCCTCCAGCGGCACCTCCTTCGAGGTGGGCGCCACCGCCATCTTCAAGGGCGCGGCCCATCCCAACGCCGCGAAGCTCTGGATCGAATACGCCCTGTCCCCCGAGTGCGTGGAGCAGGCCGACGATTTCGGCTCCTATCAGTTCCTGGTGATCGACAACGCCGAGCAGCCCTCTCAGGCCGCCGAGTTCGGCCTGGATCCCGACAACGTCATGAAGTATGACTTCGAGGACGCCAAGAACAACATCACCACTTATATCGAAGAGGTCATGACCGCGCTGGGCAGCGCCGCCGACGACCGCTTCCAGACCGAGTGATCCAAGACCCAACGACGAAGCGCGAAGAGGCGGGGGCTGGCGTGAGACCGCCAGCCCCCGCCTTCGATCTCCCCTGACATGAAAGGAGGCTCCTCCATGGCAAAGAGCCAAAGCGCGGCCCTGGACCGCAGGAAGCTGATGGCCGACCCCGTGATGGTGGGCACCATCGTGGTCCTGATCGCCTTCCTGACGCTGTTCATCCTCTATCCCCTGGCCATCCTGCTGGTCGACAGCTTCTACGGCGGGACCGGCTTCACCCTGGCGACCTTCCAGCGCATCCTGGCCATGCCCAACTTCATCAGAGCCATCGGGAACACCCTGAAGGTGGGCTTCCTGGTGGGCATCCTGTCCACCGTCGTGGGCCTGCTCTTCGCCTATGTGGAGGTCTATGTCCGGGTGGGGAAGGTGGTGGGCGGATTGTTCAAGGTCGTCTCCATGCTCCCGGTGGTCTCACCGCCCTTCGTGCTGTCCCTGTCCATGATCATGCTCTTCGGCAAGGCGGGCCTGGTCACCCGCTTCCTGCTGGGCATCTACGACAACAGCGTGTACGGCTTCTGGGGCATCGTCATCGTCCAGGCCCTGACCTTCTTCCCCGTGTGCTACATGATGCTCAAGGGCCTTTTGAAGAACATCGACCCCTCCCTGGAGGAGGCGGCCCGGGACATGGGCGCCAGCCGGTCCAAGGTCTTCCTGACCGTGACGCTGCCGCTGCTGCTGCCGGGCCTGGGCAACGCGTTCCTGGTGACCTTCATCGAGTCCATCGCCGATTTCGCCAACCCCATGATCATCGGCGGGTCCTACGACACCCTGGCCACCACGATCTACCTCCAGATCACCGGCGCATACGACAAGGAGGGCGCGGCGGCCATGGCGGTGGTGCTGCTGTGCATCACGCTTTTGATGTTCGCGGTGCAGAAGTATTACTTAGAGGCCAAGACCGCCGCCACCCTGACGGGCAAAGCCTCCCGGGGCCGGATGCTCATCGAGGACAAGAGCGTCACCGTCCCCCTGACGGTCCTGTGCGGCCTGGCCGCCTTCTTCGTCATCCTGATGTACCTCTGCGTCCCCATCGGGGCCCTGTTCCCCACCTGGGGCTATAAGTTCACCCCGCTGACCTTCAAGTGGTTCGGCCAGGTCTTCAGCAAGTACAAGGGCCTGAAGGCGTTCAAGGACTCCTTCCTGCTCTCCCTGGTGGCCGCGCCGGTCACGGCCCTGCTCAGCATGATCATCTCCTATCTGGTGGTCAAGCGGAAGTTCAAGGCCAAGGGCTTCATCGAGGCGGTGTCCATGCTGGCCATGGCCGTGCCGGGCACGGTGCTGGGCGTGGGCTACATCCGGGGCTTCTCCGGCGGCGTGTTCCACACCGGCTTCCTCCAGGGGATCTACGGCACGGGGCTGATCTTGGTGATCGTCTTCGTGGTCCGCTCCCTGCCCACCGGCACCCGGAGCGGCATCTCCGCCCTGCGGCAGATCGACAAGTCCATCGAGGAGTCCGCCTACGACATGGGCGCGGACAGCCTCAAGGTCTTCCTGACCGTGACGCTGCCCCTGATCAAGGACTCCTTCCTCAGCGGCCTCGTGACGGCCTTCGTCCGTTCCATCACCGCCATCTCCGCCATCATCCTGCTGGTGACGCCCAGCTTCCTGCTCATCACCGTGCAGATCAACGAGTTCGCGGAGAAGGGGGCCTACTCGATCGCCTGCGCCTTCGCGACGATCCTGATCGTGATCACCTATGGCTCCGTGCTGCTGATGGACCTGTTCATCAAGTACTTCGGGACCAGCAAGAAAATCAAGGAGGAGTAAGCCATGGCAAAGATGAAAAAGGGGGTCCGGCTGGACCGCATCTCCAAGATCTACCAAGATCCCAAGACCGGCAAGGACTTCTACGCGGTGAAGGACACCTCCCTGACCATCGAGCCCGGCTCCTTCGTGACCCTGCTGGGCCCCTCCGGCTGCGGCAAGACCACCACCCTGCGGATGATCGCCGGCTTCGAGAGCCCCGACGAGGGCGAGATCTACCTGGGGGACGAGGCCATCAACGCCCTGACCCCCAACAAGCGGGACACGGCCATGGTCTTCCAGAGCTACGCCCTGCTGCCCCATTACAACGTCTTCGACAACGTGGCCTACGGCCTGAAGCTCCGCAAGGTCCCCGCCGCCGAGATCCGGGAGCGGGTCATGCACATCCTGGACCTGGTGGAGCTCAGCGGCATGGAGGCCCGGATGACGAACCAGCTCTCCGGCGGCCAGCAGCAGCGGGTGGCCCTGGCCCGGGCCTTGGTCATCGAGCCCAGCGTCCTGCTCTTCGACGAGCCTTTGAGCAACCTGGACGCCAAGCTCCGGGTCTCCATGCGCACGGAGATCCGCCGCATCCAGCAGGAGGTGGGCATCACCGCCATCTACGTCACCCACGATCAGAGCGAGGCCATGGCCCTCTCCGATGAGATCATCGTCATGAACAAGGGCGTCGTGGCGCAGATGGGCACGCCCCAGGAGATCTACTATCACCCGGTGGACGAGTTCGTGGCGGACTTCATCGGCGAGGCCAATTTCCTCAAGGGCACGCTGGATAAGATGGACGGCGGCCATGCCGTCCTGAGGGTGGGGGGCCATCCCGCCCGCGTCCCCGCCAAGGAGGGGATGCAGGCGGGGAAGGAGTACACCGTGGTCCTCCGGCCCGAGTCCGCCGTCCTGAAGGACGAGGGCGGCCTGCCCTGCAGGGTCGTCCTGTCCTGCTTCATGG
This sequence comes from uncultured Oscillibacter sp., assembly GCF_910584465.1. Classification (GTDB taxonomy): domain Bacteria; phylum Bacillota; class Clostridia; order Oscillospirales; family Oscillospiraceae; genus Oscillibacter. Next base: position 38,758 of record NZ_CAJUBK010000016.1, on the reverse strand, counting down.
GCTCCTACCAGAACTACCACGTGACGGTGGGGGATGCCCTGGTGAAGCTGACGGACTATAACCCCAAGAACAAGCGGATCTATCAGGTCGGAGAGGACTGCTCCCTGGTCTTCGACCCGGAGTCGGTCCATATCCTGTGACCGGAGGACGGGGGGACGGATAACGATGAGGACAGCGGCATGGAGAAGGCTCCATGCCGCTGTCCTGACCTCTCAAGGCCGTTCCGCCTGCGCAAGGGCTCATCCAGAGGGCTCCGCACGATGGGGCGCCGTCCCGGCCCCGGCGGCGGGACGGTCTCGCCTCCCGCCGCCGGAGCGGAGGCCCCTCATGCCTGCGGCCGCGTCCCGCCGTAACGGCGGAGCCCGTCCTCGATGATGTCCCAGAAGCGGGGGACGTCGATGTCCACCGCCACGTCCGCCGTGGCGGGCAGGCCCAGGTAGCCGAAATAGTCGCAGTTCGTCCGGCCGTACGAGTCCCCATGGCTCAGATCGATCTGCACGTTCATGGGCTTCGTGACGACCAGCGACGGGTCCAGCAGGGAGGCGATGGTCACGGGATCGTGCAGGGGCCCTCCCTCCCAGCCAAAGACCTCCGCCTGCGTTTTGCAGAAGTGCCCCATCAAAGCGGTGAAGAGCCGGGAGGCGTCGTTCCCCACCTTCGCCATCCGCTCCACGGTCTGCGGATAGCAGAGGACCTTCCGCGTCACGTCCAGCCCGATCATGGTGACGGGCCTCCCGGCGGTGAAGCACACATGGGCGGCCTCCGGGTCGGCGAGGATGTTGAACTCCGCCGCCGGGGTCACGTTCCCGTTGGTATAGGACCCGCCCATCAGGACGATCCGCCGGATCTTCGGCCCGATCGCCGGCTCCAGCCGCAGGGCCATGGCCAAGTCCGTCATGGGCCCGGAGGTGACCACGGTGATGTCCCCGTCGGAGGCCAGCAGGGTCCGGATGAGGAACGCTGCCGCGTGCTCCCGCTCCGGCGCCTTATGGAGCGGCGGGAAGACCGGGCCGTCCAGGCCGGTGCTGCCATGGATGTCCCCTGCCGTGACCGGCTCCCGGACCAGGGGGCGGCTGCAGCCCGCGTAGACCGGGACGCTCTCCCGGCCCAGCCACTGCAGCACATGGCAGGCGTTGCGGACGGTGTTCTCCAGGGTCTGGTTCCCGGCCGCTACGGTGACGCCCAGGAGCTCCAGCTCCGGACTGCCCGCCGCCAGCAGCAGGGCGACGGCGTCGTCGTGCCCGGGGTCACAGTCGTAGATGATCTTCTGCTTTGCCATGATGGCTCCTCCTCCCTAAAAACAGCGTCCGGCACGTCCCCGTGCCGGACGCTGTGATGTCCGGTCAATCCCTGGCCAGGGTGAAGCGGTCCACCAGCTGCTTGAGGCTGGCGGCCTCGGCGGAGAGCTCCTCGCTGGCGGCGGCGCTCTGCTGGGCGGTGGCGCTGTTGGTCTGCACCACGGAGGAGATCTGGTCGATGCCCTCGGTGACCTGGGCGATGGAGGTGGTCTGTTCGTCCACGGCCTCCACTACGATCCCCATCTTCTCGGTCACGCCCCCGGCGCTGACACTGGTCTTCTCCAGGGCCTCGGTGACCTTGCTGACCACCTGTCCGCCCTCGGTGACGGCGGCGATGGAGCCCTCGATCAGCTCCTTGGTGGCCTTGGCGGCCTCGTCGGACTTGGTGGCCAGGTTCCGGACCTCATCGGCGACCACGGCGAAGCCCTTGCCGGCGGAGCCCGCCCGCGCGGCCTCCACGGCGGCGTTCAGGGCCAGGATGTTGGTCTGGAAGGCGATGTTCTCGATGGTGGCGATGATCTTGCTGATCTCCTCGGAGGAGCTGGAGATCTTCTCCATGGCGGCGTTGAGATCTTTGACGTGCTCCACGCTGACGCCCAGGTGGGCGCCGGCCTGGCCCACCAGCTGGCCGGCCTCCTCCGCGGCGGCGGAGGTCTTCTTGGCGTTGGAGGCGATGTCGTTGATGGTGGCCGCCAGCTGCTCCACGGAGCTGGCCTGCATCATGGAGCCCTGGCTCAGGGTCTGGGCGCCGGTGGAGACCTGGGCGCTGGCGGAGGACACCTGCCCGGCGGAAGCCTCGATGTTGCGTATGGTGTTGCTCATCTCCACCTTCAGCGTGCGCATGGACTGCAGGATGGTGTGGAACCCGCCCACGTAGGCGTCCCGGTGGGAGGAGCGGATGTCGAAATTCGCGTTGGACATCTCGTTGAGCAGATAGGCGATGTCGTTGATGATGGTGTTCAGGCCGGACACCATCTCCGCCGTGGAGCGGGTCAGCTCCGCCGTCTCGTCCTGGCCCTGGGCCTTGGGGACGGGGGAGTCCAGGTCGCCCTCCACCAGCAGCTTCATCCGCTCGGCGCAGGCGCGCATGGGCACGCTGATGTTGCTGGACAGCTTCAGCGCGACCGCGATGGAGGCCAGGATGGAGACGACGATCACGATGACGTTGATCGCGATGCCGAAGTATGTATCCGACAGGTAGTTCGCCTTCGGCGAGGCGACGGCCACGCTCCAGCCGTCGGTCCCGTTCACGGGGGCGTAGGCCAGGAACCGGGGGCCGTCCTCGGCGCGGATGGAACCGAAGCCGTTCTCGCCCCGGCGCATGGCCGCGTGGATCTCGGCACGGCTCCTCAGGGAGGGGTCGGTCTGGGCCTGGAGCTCGATGTTCTGGGTGGTGATGGTGTCCAGGGTGATGTCGGCGATGGTGTCCCCGGACTTGTTGATCATATAGGACCGGCAGTCCTTGCCGATCTTGATGGAGGAGACGATGTCGTTCAGGAAGGTCTCCGGCGGCACGAAGTAGACCACGCCGGCGATCATGCCCCGTCCGGAGTAGAGGGGGGCGGCCACCATGATGGACAGTTCCCCAGTGACCTTGCTGATCAGGGGCTCAGAGACGCTGACGTTGCCCTTCAGGGCCTGTTTCACGTATTCCCGGTCGGAATAGTCGTTCCCGTCGAAGATGCTGACGCCTTCCGTGTTGATGATGTTGCCCCGCTGGAAGCCGTGGAGGCTGACCCGCTCGTCGATGATGGCCCGCTTCTCCTCCAGCGACGTGAAGGAATTGGACAGCTGGGCGATCCGCCCGGTGTCCATGGCCACGTTCTTATAGGCGGTCAATTCCTCCTCGATGCGCTCGGCCGCCAGCACGGCGGTCTCGCTCATCAGCTGCTCCACGGTAGCGACGGTGTTCCGGTAGCTCAGGGTGATGCTGGAGATCCCCACTGCAGCCAGCGCGATCAGGACCGTGGCCATCAGGCATATCGTGATCTTCTTGCGGATACTGTTCATCTCTCTTCACCTCAATGATGTTCTATGACCGGGCGGCGCCTGCCGCCCAGCCGGATCGCCTATATTATATGGAAAGGGGAGGGCCTTTGTCAATGGGTCTCCTTCATTTTTGGCGCGGCCGCCGTGTGTTTCGCGGGCGCTCCCGTGAGATCCGGACGGGGCCGCGGGGAGGCCCGCCCGTCCCTCCGCTCCCGCCCTCTCCCGGGGGCCCGTCCGTCCCTCCCCTCCTGCCTCCTCCAGGGGGGCCCGCGCGCCTCCGGGGGGGTCCCGGCGGGCGCGGCACGGGTCCTGCCGCGGACGGCGTACGGGGCCCCCTCCGTCCCCGCCCGGGGACGGCAGGATGAGAGGAAAAACGTGCCAATCCGAAAAAAGTCCTTCCAATAGATGGGCGGATGTGCTATAATAGATAAAATGGGTCGAGGAACGCCCATGGCCCATTATTTTGTGATCGAGTGAGGGGCAGTGATAGACTATGAAAAAGAGAGGGCCGTCTAAGGGCGGGAAACAAAAGCAGATCAGCCAGGACCTCGGCAGGGTGGTCGCCGTCATGCTGGCGCTGTCGATCGTCTTGGTGATGACGCTGAGCGTGGTCATGTTCCGCTCCCTGGTGACAGGGATGCTGCACGACCGCTGCGTCAGCGGCACGGACATGCTGGCCTACGAGCTCAGCCATGCCGAGGGCCGGGAGGACATCAACGGGATGCTGGACGAACTGAAGAGCCGCATGGATTGTGAGTTCACCATCTTCGAGGGCGATACGCGGGCCTATACCACCGTGATCCAGGACGGGAAGCGGGTGGTAGGCACCAGGCTGTCCTCCAACATCGCTGCCGTCGTGCTCCAGCAGGGGAAGTCCTTCGTGGGCGAGGCGGAGATCCTGGATGAGAAGTACCTGTGCTCCTACGTCCCCACGACGGGGGCCAACGGACAGGTGGACGGCCTGCTCTTCGCGGGGATCTCCAAGGCCTCGGCGGACCGGCAGACGGCCCTGGTCATCGCGCTTTCCGCCGCGGTGAGCGTGGCGGCCATCGTGATCTGCGTGGTGCTCATGGTGCTCTATCTGAAAAAGCGGGTCTCCGTGCCCCTGGCCGAGATCACCGGCGTCGCGAGGCGCCTGGAGCGGGGGGACCTGGGCCTGTCCCGGGACGAGGACATCCGGGTGAGCGTCCGTTCCAACGACGAGATCGGAGAGCTGGGCCAGATCTTCGAGGGCACCATCCGCCGGATGCGGGACTATATCGGCGAGATCTCCAAGATCCTGGGGGCCATCGCCAACGGCGATCTGACCAACTGCGTCCAGCAGGAGTACGTAGGGGACTTCGTGTCCATCAAGCAGTCCCTGGAGGGCATCGAGGCCAAGCTGGCCGGCACGATCGGCCGGATGCGGGAGAGCGCGGACCAGGTGTCCGCCAACGCCGGGCACGTGTCCAGCAGCGCCCAGGCCCTGGCCCAGGGGGCCACCGAGCAGGCCAGCTCCGTGCAGGAGCTGGCGGCCACCATCGGCGAGATCGCCCAGGATGCCAAGCGGACCGCCCGGGCGGCGGAAGAGGTCAGCGAGTCTGTCGACCAGGCCGGCGCGCAGCTGGGCGTCAGCGTGGAATACGTCACGCACTTGAACGAGGCCATGGAGCAGATCTCCAACACCTCGGAGGAGATCGAGAAGATCATCAGCACCATCGAGGACATCGCGTTCCAGACCAACATCCTGGCGCTGAACGCCGCCGTGGAGGCCGCGCGGGCGGGCTCCGCCGGCAAGGGCTTCGCCGTGGTCGCCGATGAAGTGCGCAACCTGGCCTCCAAGTCCGACGAGGCCGCCAAGGCCACCAAGGAGCTGATCGAGGACTCCATCGCCGCCGTCAGGGACGGCAGCGGCGTGGTGGCCCGGGTCACGGAGTCCCTGGAGAAGACCAGCCAGATCGCCGGGGGCGTCACCAGCAGGATGTCCGTCGTGGTGGAGGCCGTGGAGAAGCAGACGATCGCCATCAGCCAGATCACCGAGGGCGTGGATCAGATCTCCGCCGTGGTCCAGACCAACTCCGCCACCAGCGAGGAGAGCGCCGCCGCCAGCGAGGAGCTGTCCTCTCAGGCGGGCTTGCTGGATGGGCTGGTGAGCTCCTTCCGTTTGAAGGAGCGGCCGCGCTGGTAAGCGCAGATCGATGCTTGCCGGACCGCCGAACGAGAGAGGCCGGGGGAGCGATCCCCCGGCCTTTTGCCGTCTGCCCCCGGAGGAGGGCCGCCGGCGCCCCCGCCCCATGAGGAGGGCCCCGCCCGGTCCGGACAAGCCTGAGCTTGTCCGGACCGGGCGGGGCCCGTTTCCAGCAGATCTCGAGGGGCTCACGATCCGGCGTCCCGGTCCCCGATCTCCAGGACCCGGCCCAGCAGCTCCAGCAGCTGGTCGCGGTCGAAGGGCTTGTCGATGAAGCCCTTCGCGCCGATGGACTGGGCCTCCTCGAAGGTGTCTTCATAGGCCAGGGAGGAGACCATGACGATCCGGGCCTCCGGGTGGTCCTCCAGGATGGCCTGCGCGGTCTCCAGACCGTCCATGCCGGGCATGATGATGTCCATCGTCACCACGTCCGGCAGGACCTTCCCGTACTGCTCCACGGCCTCCTCTCCGCTGCGGCAGTATGCCGCGATCTCATAGGGCGTGTCGGCCAGCATGTTCTCCATCTGCAGCTTGACCATGCGGGAATCGTCCACGACCATGATGCGCTTCCTCATCGTTCTTTCTCCTTTCCTAGGCTGAGATCGTATCCGGAGCGGCGTCCCCCCGATCCAGGCAGGGCACGTGATGGATGAGCTGTGCGCTCCGGCCCCGCTCATCGGAATAGTCGAGGGCGAACTGCCGCCGCTGGCCCTCCGGCTCGTAGCCGCCCCAGTAGAAGGCGGGCACGCTGAAGCGTGCGGGCTTCTTGGTGGTCTTGAAAAAGATCGCGGCGATCTTCCCGCACAGCACGTTGAAATATTCTTTCGCGAAATCCTCCAGGTCCTGGGGGGCGACCTTGTCCATTTCGAGGGCGCTCCGCGCCAGGTCGGTGAGCATGGACCTGTCCGCGCGCAGGGACAGGCTGGAGCGGAACTCCTTCCGGAACGCGATGTGTACGGTGCAAAGATCCGCCCCGGGCGGTCCTCCGCCCCGGGAGAGCCGGACCCCGGCGATCTTCGCCGTGACCTCCCGGACGGCGGCGTCCAGCAGGTCCTCCAGCTCCTTTTGCGGCAAAGCGGTGTTCACGCGATCGCCTCCTCCCGCTGCGCGGGCAGCCTCAGATCAGGCGGATCTCCCCGTCCGCCAGCGATGCCGAACAGGGGGAGAGCCTGCGGTCGAACGTATAGACGGTCCCGTCGATGGTCAGGACGGTCCCGGGATAGACGGTGTCGCACTGCATCCGGCGGGGGCCTGCCTCCGGCTCTCCCTCGGGCTCCGGCGGCTCCTCGTCGCGGTGCAGCTCGGCCAGCTTCTTCTGGGCCACAATCAGCTTCACCCGCAGCTTGCTCAGGCGGCTGAGCTTCATGGGGCTGTCGGGCTGGCGCTCGACCTGCTGGATCTCGTCCCCCAGCTCCCGGGCCTCCCGGATCAGGAGGTCGTAGTCCAGGTCCCCGCAGGGCTCCCCGCCCAGGATGATGTCCGTGCGGCCCTCCATGCGGGACCCGATGGTCCCGGCGGTGACCTCCCGGGCGGCCCGTATGGTGCCGCCGATGATGGTCATCCGACCGGAGCGCACCTCCACCACGCCGTCGCAGTAGACGCTGCAGTTGATCACGCAGTCGGTGTGCAGCGTCTTCTTGACGTAGACGGTGCAGTTCTCCAGATATTTGGCGAAGATGTCCCGCTGGGCCCGGATGACGGCCTGGCCGTCCCCCTGGACGCCCCGGGCCACCACCAGGTCGCCGCCTGCCTCCACAGAGCAGGCCTCCACCACGCCGTCCACGGTGATGCTGCCCATGGACCGGACGGTGAAGCCGGCGCAGATGTCCCCCCGGATGTGGACGTCGCCGACGAAATTGATGTTCCCGGTGGAGAAGTCCACGTCTCCCGGGATCTCCAGCACGGGCTTGACCTGGAAGCTCCGCCCGCTGAACTCCACCTGTCCGGAGATGGAGGCCAGCAGGGCGTCCCCCTCCTCGGAGACATGGGTGTTCCGCCCCTTGGGGACGGAGGCGGGGCGGCCGTCCCTGGCCGGGATCTCCTGATCCCGGACGGTGCGGCCGGGGACGCCCTCGGCAGGGGGGAGGATGCGGCAGATGACGCTGTCCTTCTCCACGTTGCTGAACAGCGTCATCGAAGTGTAGTCGGCCCGGTTGTCCTCGCCCACGGCGAAGCTCCGCTCCACCGTGCGGGGGAACAGGTCCATCACCTTCCCGTCGGCACCGTGCTCCGGCGCGTCCCCCCGGGCGGCGGGGAAGAGGCGGAAGTACCGGTCCGGCTTCTGCGGGAGCGCGTCCAGCAGGGCGTCGTCCACGCCGTAGCTCACCTGCTCCTGCTCCAGGGCCTGGGTCAGGTCCTCCCGTCCCAGCTCCCTGCCCCCGCCCACCGGGGGATAGACCAGCACCCAGGCGGCGAGCCCGCTCCTGGGGACGAAGACCGCCGCCTGCGCGTCCAGATCGGGGAGGGAGGGCCCTCCCTCCTCCTGCCGCTCGGGCTGGGCCAGCTCGAGACGGCGCTTCGCCGTGGAGCTGACGAACGTCTGGAGCTGGGCCAGCTCCGCTTCCACATCGTCCTGGGACATGTCCTCCCGCGCCTCGAGACAGAGCCGGGGCGGGGACAGCTCCGGCCGCTCCCGGCTGTATAGGCTCCACAAGCGCTCCAGCGGGTGCTCCGGCGGGAGCTGGAGCTCGGGCCGGGGCCTGTCGGGCTCCGGCGGCTCCGGAGCGGGCGCGGGGACGGCCTCCTCCGGTGCCGGGGCCGCCGCCTCCGGCGCGGGGGCCGCCGGGGCTTTCGCCCTGCCGAATAACCTGGACAGCATCGAATCGATGGACGCCATGCCGTCACCTCCTGTTCAGCGGCCGGTCCTCGTCCTGGCCGCATGGTCGATCTGGACTCATTATACGCCCTGCGGCGGTCCTTGGCAACCCTTTTTGTGGAAAACGCTGGGAACGTGCCGAAGGGGGACGGCCCCGCCGCGGCCCGCCTCCGGGGCCCCGCCGGTCCGTCCCGGCGGCGCATCGTGTCAGGACGGCGGCAGGGAAAGGCCCGCCGCCCGGATGGCCTGCTCCAGCAGCGACAGCAGCGGGATCTCCTCCGGCGTATCCGCCATCGCCAGGGCGGCGCCCAAGATCAGCAGGAGCACCGCGGCCGCGGCCGTCTTCCAGCTGGGGCGGCGTCTGTCTTTGCGGACCGCCGGGTCGTCCGGGGGCATGAGCACCGCCCGGAACAGGAAGCGCTCCTGCTCCCACTGGCAGCGGAAGAGCCCGCCGTACCGCTCCACGACCCGCTTCACGCTCTTCAGCCCCAGGCCGTGCCCGTCCCGCTTGGGGACGTCCGGCAGGCCGTCCGGCCCGAAGGCCACCGGCCGGGGGCACGGGTTCCCCATCGAGATCACCAGCCGCCGGTTCTCCGTCAGCTCCATCCCCAGGTCGATCCTCCGCTGGTCCCGGGGCAGCTCCCGGCAGGCGTGGATGGCGTTCTCCAGGGCGTTGGCCAGGATCACGCAGAGGTCGGTCTCCTCGAAGGGCAGCTTCTCCGGCACCCGGAGCTCCGTCTCCACCGTGCAGCCCTCGTTGTCGGCCTGGACGATGTAGGCCGTCAGCACCGCGTTGACGGCGGCGTTGGCGCAGCGGGCCGGCTCCGTGAGCTTCTCCAGCCCGCCGCTGAGGGAGCGGAGGTACTGCAGCGCGCCGCTGTCGTCCCCCTGCTGGAGCATCCCCTCCATGGCGGCCAGATGGTGGCGCATGTCGTGGCGGTAGATGCGCCCCACTTCCATCTTCTGGCACAGGGACTCGTAGTCCTGCCGCTGGAGCTCCATCAGGCGGTGGTCCTCGTACATCTGCATCTGCCGCCACAGGGAGTGCAGGATCGCCATATAGGTCAGCGGCATCAGCAGCATCACCAGCGACATCCGCAGCAGGCCCGCGCCGTCGGGGAGGGGCGCGTCCACCGGCACCGCGGTGACCATGATCAGCAGATAGTAGGTCACGCCGATCCCCGCGAACAGCCACCAGCCCCGGTCCAGCTTGCTCTGGAGCTCCCGGTACGGGCGGCGCAGGTACCGCCAGATGAGATACTCCGCCGCCGGGAACAGGATCAGCCGGCTGAGGAGCAGCACCACATAGGTGTCCCCCGTCAGGCGGTCCAGGAGGTTCGTCACCTGGAGCAGCCAGAAGCACAGAGTGTCCGTCAGGCAGAACAGGAAGAAAAAGCGCCCGTCCCGGTACTTGGAGAGCAGGAAGAAGAGCAGCGCGCTGGGGACGGTGCAGGTGAGGAACGCGATGCTCATGATGATGCCGCTCCCCCAGCGGAACATGGCCAGAACGTTGATGCTCAGCAGGCTCCCCGTCCCGGCGAAGCCGGCGAGGAGCGCCGTCCGCCAGGAACAGCGGGGCTCGAAGAAGATCAGGAACATGGCGACGACATGGAGCATCGACCAAAGGAACGATATGTCCCGCAAAACAGTCATGGAGCGCCTCCTTCCAGCGTGCCCAGCCAATAGCTGCTCCACCGGGACCGCACCCGCGCGGCCAGGCCCCGGGGCAGGGGGACCCGGCTGCCGCCGTCCATCCGCAGGGCCCCCTTCTCCACGGCGATGACGTAGAAGAGGTTCACCACGAAGCTGGCCCCGCAGAGGAGGAAGCGGTCGTCCGCCAGCAGCGGCGCCGTCTCCTCCTGGAAGCCCCCGCGCACCGTGACGCTGTCCAGGGCCGTCCCGTCGGACAGGTGGTAGCGCACCGCCCGGCCCGCCAGCTCCGCGTACATGATCTCGTCCAGCCGCGCCAGGCGGAGCCCGTCCCTGGTCCGCACGGCGACGCAGGCGGAGCGCTGCTTCTCCAGGGCGGCCACCGCCCCGTCCAGCACCTGGTAGAGCCGCTCCGGCTCCACCGGCTTGACGAGATAGTGGAACGCCCGGGCGGCGTAGGAATCCACCGCGTATTCCGGGGAGATCGTCAGATAGATGATGGCCCCGCGGCTGTACAGCTCCCGCAGGCGCACGCCCAGCTCGATGCCGCTGATCTCCGGCATCACGATGTCCAGCACGTACACGTCGAAGCCGCCGCATTCCGCCGCCGCCGCCAGCAGGTCCCGCCCCGAGGCGAACACCGACAGTTTGACTGCCGGCGCGGACCGCGCCGCCGCATAGTCCTTGAGCAGAGCGCCGATGGCCTCCCGCTGCTCGGCCTCGTCGTCGCACAGCGCCAGCTTGATCATAGGCCAGTCCCTCCTTACCGTGCAAATTCTACGCAAAATCAAACCAAATTTACGCAACGTCTCATTTTCCCCGATTTTTTTGCTACAATGACCATAGCATGGTCCCCGCGATCTTGTCAAGCGCTTTCCCTTGCGGGGCCAAAAAAACGGACCGCGAAAGGCAGATCCCCGCACGGTCTGCGCCGCGGACGGAGGAAGGAGGGGGAGCCGATGAGGATCCGATCCTACCACCACTTGGGAGAACCGGCCCGGACCAGGTCCCTCCGCAAGCCCGTGACCGGGTCCAGCGTCTGGCCGGGGCAGCGCTGCCCCGCCTTCACCGTCCGGACCGTGGGCCTGGGCTGCGGCAGCGGCTGCTGGTTCTGCCAGTATGCCAATTTCCACCTCCGGGAGCCGGTCCCCCTGGACGTGGGGGTCTGCTGCTGGCCGGAGATCCAGGCCGACTGAGCCCTATCCGCCCAGCCGCGCCTTCCGCAGCTCCTCCTTCAGCGCCCGGATGGTCTCCGTGATGATCTTCCGCTCCAGGTGGGTGCAGTCCGACAGGATGTGGTCCATCTCGCTTTGGAACACGGTCCGGGACGCCGGGAGGCTGTCGCACAGCAGCGCGTCCACCGTCACCTCCAGCGCGTTGGCGATGCTCACCAGGGTGGGCAGGCTGAGCTTGGTGGCTCCCCGCTCGATGTGGGAGATATTGGACGGCTCCTGGCTGGAGATCTCCGCCAGCGTCTGCTGGGTCAGTCCCCGCTCCTTGCGCAGGCGGCGGATCCGCACGCCGATGGCCTGATAATCAAGTTCCATACACGCTCCCCCCGATCGAAAAGCCGTTCCGCAGGGCCCCGGCAAAAATTTTGGGAACTGTTGCAATCAGCATTGTATATCCGAATCGGATATGTTAAAATGCTTTCCGTGTCCGATTAGGATATACACTAAATTTTTCGCCGCCAGGCGTATGTTCAAGGTGATCCGATGAGCAAACACATCGACAACAAACGAAACAGCGGCTTCACCATGGTGGAGGCCCTGGCCGCCGTGGCGATCCTGGTGATCCTGCTCGGCCTTTCCGCCGTGGGCGTGTCCTATTACCGGGACCTCCTGAAGATCACCGAGCTGGACAACGCCGCGCGGGCGATCTATATGGCCGCCGAGGACCGGGCCGTGCTGCTGGAGAGCGGCGGACAGCTGGAGGACATCCTGGTCGGCGCGTCCCCGCTGGCCGGCGGGACGGGCGGCGTCCCCAGCCAGGTGGTGAAGGGGAAGGACGATGTGGTCGCCCTGGACCTGCTGACCGCCGGGGCGGTGGACCCCGCCCTCCTGGAGGGGGAATTCTATATCGTTTACGACCCGGCAGGCGCCGCCGTCACCGATGTGTTCTACACGGAGGGCCCGGGCATCCAGGACATCGGCTACGCCTTCTCCATCGCTGGGGACCGGGACAAGCGGATGCGCCCGGACAGCGGCCCCATGCTGGGCTATTACGGCGGCGAACATGCTCCCCGGCAGGACTATTCCCCCCTGCCCGCGCCGGAGGTGCTGGTGGTCATCCACAATGAGGAGCGGCTCACGGTGGACGTCACCTTCACGGTCCCCAAGGCGGCCCGGGACCTGATGGGCGCCGGGCTGGAGCAGGGCACGGCGCGGAAGGTGACGCTGGACTACCAGGGGACGAAGATCGTGCTCCTGGACACCGCCGCCCCCGTCCAGTCCCCCTTCTCGGACCGCATGGAGCGGCCCCTGGGGACCGGGAGCCTGTCCGGCGGTTCCATCCGGTATACCTGGGTGCTGGACGCCCTGGAGGACGGCAGGCATTTCCACGAGCTGTTCGGCGGCTCCGGCATCGCGGGCTTCGGCGGGGACTTCACCGTCGAGGCGGGGATCGAGCTGTCCGCCGACGGGCGCAGGTCCGCCTCCGCCTCCGGCTCCGACACGGACAACAGCCTCTTCGCCGAGCACAGCGGCGGGGACACCGCCCGGCTGGAGGGCCTGCGGCACCTACAGAACCTGGACGCCGGTACGTCCATGGCCGGAGGGAAACGGGCCGCCGTGCAGCTGGCGGACATCCATTGCCGTGACAACGACACCTATCCGGACTATGCCTTCGTCCCCATCGAGAACGAGGAGCTGACGTCTTTCGACGGCGGCTGGGACATCGGGCATGAGCGGAACTGGATCCTGGAGCTCCAGGTCACCGGCGCCAGCGCCGCCGGGAAGGGCGGGGCGGGCCTCTTCGCCTCGGCAAAGGACAAGATGACCTTCACCGGCGTGCGCCTCACCGGCGCGGAGGTGGAGGCCGGCGGCGCGCTCCAGCCCGCCGGGGCCCTGATCGGCAGGGCGCAGAAGGGGCTGGAGGCGGAGGACGTCTGGATCGTCAACGCGTCGGTCCGTTCCGGCTCCGCCCCCGCCGGGGGCGTCGCGGGCACCGCCGGCGGCGTGTCCCTCCTCCAAGGCTGCCGGGTCTATTGGGAGCCGGAAGCGGGCCGGGAGGACCTCCGCTCCCTGCTGGGGAGCGACGAGGACGGATACCGGTATCAGATCCGCGGCACCCACGCGGGCGGCCTCGTCGGGCACGTGGTCAGCACCGGCGGCGCCACCGGCAACACGACCAAGATCACGGTCGAGGACAGCCTGGCGGCCTCCATGATCCAGGGGGCCGGGTCCGCGGGCGGCCTGATCGGCGAGGCCCAGTCCGTCCCCGTCACGATCGGCGGCAGCTACGCCGACTGCTACATAAGCGGCCGAAGGGCCGCCGGCCTGATCGGCAACGCGACGAACCAGATCAAGCTCACCGGCTGCTACGCCGCCGGCTTCATCGACCTGGACGCGGCGGACGGGGCGGCGGGCCTCTGCCAGGGCAACGCCCCGCTCGTGATCGAGGGCGCGTATTCCGCCATGTCTTATCCGGGCCATCCTGCCGCCGGTAAGGTCGAGTGGATCGGCGGGGCGAAGAACGACAGCTCCTTCACGGATACATATTATCTCGGCGAGGGCAGCGTCTTCTCGGACGGCAGCTCCACATGGGCCTACGGCAGATCTTACGACGAGATGTCCGCCCCGGACTTCGCGGCGGAGCTGGGCGGCGCGTCCTTCGCCTTCAAGGGCTATAAGACCGCCGTCGACAGCCGGAACACCTATCCCTACAACCTCCAGGAAAAGCAGAACCTGACCGCCTACAGCTTCCCCGGGCTGAAGGGCCTGCCCCATCACGGCGACTGGCAGGCGTATTTCAAGGAGCCCAGCCTGGTCTATTACGAGGAGTACGAGGACGGCACCCGGGGCTTCTCCGGCGGCAACGCCCGGCACCTGATCGGCCAGCTGGACGGCAAGGTCATCACCTCCGACGGCTACGCCGTGGCGCTGCTGCGGTCGGACCTGGACGACGCCTCGCCCAGGGTCAGCGCCTTCCGGGTCGTCTATACCTACCTCGGCGAAGGGCCGGACGGCAGGGCGGTCCGGGAGACCATGACGGTCGAGTATGAGACGGACCGGCTCCTCAAAGCGGACTGGGAACGGGAAGAGGGGGGCGCGAAGATCAAGGAGGAGTATTATCTGGCCCCCCTGCCCGAGGGGCTGGTCACGGGGGACCGGACCACCAAGGACTTTTATCAGTACCTCCGGTTCGAGATCGACCAGTCGCTCACCAGCACCAGCCTCGAACGTCCCTCCGGCGAGTTCTTCTACTGCCCCCATTTCGCCGAGACGGTGAAACCTTACTCGCCTGTGGACGGCCATCCCCTCGTCGACTGGACGCAGGGCTCCGCCGACGCGGAGGGCCCGGGCAGGATCGACGCGTATATGCAGACGCTGAGCCCCAAGGGCGGCACGGTCAGCGTCCGTGTCCGTGCGCCCCGGCACCTCTACGATCTGAGCCTGTACCGGGACTATTACAACAACGACCAGCGCGTCCTCGCCTTCCGGCAGGAGCTGGACCTGGATTACCAGGATTACATGGGCCATGGGTTCGCCGATCTGCCCAAGGAGGGCGGCTCCACGCTCCAGGCCCCCATCGGCACCCAGGCCGCGCCCTTCCGGGGCAGCTATGACGGCGGCTGCCGCTCCATCGAGCACGTGGTCTTCACCCTGACCGACAGCGCCCGCGTCTGCATGGGCCTGTTCGGCTGCTCCAACGGGAACCTGTCGAACATCGTCTACCGGCTCGATCCGCAGACCACGTTCTCCCGGGTCTTCCAGGGGAAGCAGGCCTATTTCGGGACGCTGGCGGGCATCAACGGCGGCACGATCTCCAACTGCGCCGTGGACGGCGTCGACTTCTCTGTCAGCGCCTACGACTCCGAGCTCTATATCGGCGGTCTGGTGGGCGTGAACGAGCACACGATCTCCAACTGCGCCGCCGAGCTGGCCTCCTTGGCCGTGGACGCCTCCAGGCACCTCCCCGCCTACGCCGGCGGGCTGGCGGGACGGAACAACGCCGACATCCTCCGCTCCTACGCGGTGGGCCGCCTCTCCGCCAAGGCGGAGGAGAGCTCCACCCCGATCTCCCTGTGCGGCTTCGTCTGCCGGGACCACGGCAGGATCCGGGATTCCTATTCGGCGATGGATCTGATCGCGGACGGCGCGGGCGCGTCGGCCCACGGCTTCTGCGATCCGGCCTATGGCGCCGGGCGGCAGTCCGGCACCGCCTACCTCAACCGAGGCAACTTCACCTACCGCGACGCCTATTTCCTGGCGGACTACGATCCGGCCGTCAACGGCGCCGCGCCCCTCACCTATCAGCAGCTGACGGAGGAGGATCCCGTCTCCGGGATGTCCAAATGCACGGCGGAAGGCGCGTTCCCCTACCCCACCGGCGTGACCGACGGGGCGGGCAGGCCCGTCCACTACGGCCTGTGGCCGGAGCCGATGGACCTTGGCGACATGGGCGTCTATTACTGGGAGGAGCTGGTCCTCGACGGCAGGTCCACGTACCATATCAGCCTGCTGGCGGTGGATCCCGGCACGGGGGAGGGCGCCCAGAAGACGATCAGCAAGCCCTTCACCCTCTCCACGGCCTATAACAGCGGCGGGGAGGTGCGGCGCTATGGCTACGGCTTCTACAACGAGACGGGCCATGGGGTCAAGCCGGTGGACGCCGGGACCAAGGACCTCTACTATTCCTCCGACGGGGGGAAGGGGAGCCTTTTCACCAAGAAGCTGTACGAGCAGCTCGAAAAGAAGAAGAAAGAAGACCCGGAGGACCCGGACCGGAAGGTGGACGAGGAGCTCGCCGACCTCATGAAGGGGTTCGAGTTCCACTCCTTCCACAGCTTCGCCCTGGACCGGGAGGAGGGCGGGCTGTATCCCGGCTGCTCCGGCAAGAGCCCCAACGCCACGCTGACGCTGGAGCAGGGCGACGCGCTCAGGGTCACCTTCTACCTCGATCCCCACTTCGCCGACGCGCTGGCGGTGCAGAAGCCGGCGGGGACCTGGGAGACGAAGGACGGCGTGGTGTTCGCTGACAGCGACCCCGGCTTCCAGCCGGGCCAGGCGAAGAACCCCTACGAGGTGCGCTCCATCGCGCAGCTCCAGCTGATCAACTGGAACAAAGAGAACCGGGACACCAGCACCGTGATAACCTGCGCGGAAAACTGGACGCCGTCCAACATCTCCCAGTTCCCCTATCTCTCCTCCGGCAACGGCACCGGGGACTACGATTGGGTACAGACCTTCGACATCCTGGGGGAGCGGGACGAGGACGGGGAGTACAAGACCTATTCCCCCATCGCCGAATACTACGACCATCTCGCGGGCGATGCCAACAACGGCACCGGCACGATTTGCGGCTGGTTCAGCGGGAACTACGACGGCGGGTACTACCTGATCGAGAACGTCAATATACAGGGGCACGCGCGCTCCTCCTGCACCGGGCTGTTCGGCGTGGTGTATGACGGGAGCCTGGAGAACATCATCCTCTACTCTTCCGACGGCAAGGGCAAGATCTCTACCCTGACCAACAGCCGCGAGGGAAGGAAGGACCCGGAGAGCCGGAGCCGCTGGTTCTGCATGGGCGCCCTGGCCGGTGTGGCCGGCACCAGCGACCAGAAGGGGAACGCCATCTCGAACTGCTCCGTGGCCGGATACACGATCGACGCCCAGACCTACACCTACAACGGCGGCTGGGGCGGGAACAACATCGGCGGGATGGTGGGCGCCTCCTGCATGAACTTCTCCAACTGCTCTTCCGTGGTGGATATCGAGGTCGACAACGCCGTGGAGAACGACAACATGCGTGTCGGCGGCCTGGCGGGCATCTGCCAGGGGGATCTCACCAACTGCTACGCCGGAGGCAGCATCTCCATCGGCACGGTGGAGATCGAACGGCCGAATGAACGAGGCATCTACGTCGGCGGCCTGGTGGGCGGCAGCTACATGAAGCCCCTGACGGTCGCGGGGACGGGCCGCACTATCGGCGCGCAGGGCGACCAGAACAAGGAAAAAGATCAAACGAACAACACGCTGACCAACTGCTACAGCTATGTGAGGCTGCCCGCGGCCGACGCCCACAAGAATATCGACAGCCTGTACGCACTCGGCGGCACGGGCGAGCTCTATCCCGCCGGCAAGACCCCTGCGGGCGAGACGGTGCTGGCGAACCACGGCACCTGCAAGATCACCAACTGCTACTACCTGACCGGCGAGGTCATGGCCAGCAACGGCGGGACCATAGAAGCATACCGGGCGGCGGTCAAGAAACAGGGGGCCAAGACGGACCTGGACAGCGACTATGGCAGCCCTGCCGGGTTGTCCTATGAGCAGCTGTCCGGCGCGGCGCCCATCGACGGGCAGCGGAAGATCTACCAGCTGATCAACGACGAACGCGGCCTCTCCGACGAGGAGGCCCGGGAGGCCGGCCCCTTCCATCCCGTCAGCAATACGGCCATCGGCACCGACATCTCCGTCCCCGGCAAGTACAGCTATCCGCCCGACACCTCTCCGGCCCTGAAGGACCAGGACTATTCCTCCGCTTTGAGGGGGATGGACTATCCCTTCCCCACCATTTTGCAAAGGGACGTCGCAGGCGAGGGCACCTACCATGTCCACTATGGCCGCTGGCCCCTCAGCGGGTTCTCCCGCATGAGCCTGGACGGCAAGACCTATCTCGGCGGGACCCCCATCCTCATCGACCTCTTCGGCGGCAGCGCCTATCAGGAGAGGCTGGTGCTCAAGGGCGTCTCCCCGGGCGGCGATTGGTCCGCGTCCTCCATCGGGGACACGGGGACCGCCGCGTTCCGGATCGATCCCGACGGGGCTTCCGGGACAGAGTATATCCTGACGGTGACCGGCGTGAGCGAGGGCACCGCCCCGCTGACGCTGACCTACACGACGGCGGACGGCATCCCCTATACCATCCTGGTCTCCGTCCATGTCAACGTGGGCATCCGGCTGCGGCCCGCCAAGGTCTTCCTGTTCCCCGACGACACGGTCACGGTGCGGATGACGCCCGTCAACAGCGCGGGCGGGCCGCTGAAGGACAAGGACGGCCAGGACATCCAGGGCGTGCTGGAGCTCACGGATCCCAGCAGCCCCATCCACTACCTCAGCGCCCAGGCCGTCCAGCCGGACGGAGGGAGCGCCCGGGACGCCCTGCGGCTCACCACCAGCGGCGCGCCTCAGGAGGCCACGGCGGTCAGCGCCGAGTTCACCTATACCATCGATCCCGGCGATCCGGACGGTGGGAAGGCATACAAAGACTTCAGCCCGGTCCAGGTCCAGATCCTGCCCCTGCCGGCAGCGGTGTTCACCAAGGAGACCGTGACCGGGGAGGACGGCGGGACGAAGGAGCAGGACGTGTGCACCCTCACCTTCGATGACCTCGCCCTCACGGAGGGCGCGGACGGGGACGTCCTGCGATGCCGGATCGTGGACGTCCGCTTGGCGGATGATCCGGCCGGGCCGGACGGCGTCCGGATCGACTGGAGCCGGGACGGGGACGGGACGCCGGACGGAGACTGGATCAAGCTCACGTATCCCGAGGGCGGCATCCCGGAGGTCCGTCTGGCCGTCACCTTGGCCATGACCGGCGGGGACGGCACGCTCATCCCGGCGGGCGAGGACCAGATCCACGAGCTGGCCCTGAGCGTATCGGCGCCGCAGGAGGGCGGGCCCGAGGGCCGGGCCACGCCCCTCCCGGAGGCCCTGCCTCCTGCCGAGGGCGCGCCGGACGTCCGGACCCGCCGGCGGCGCGGGAGGGACCGCAGATCTTGAACGAGAGGAGGGATGCCCGGTGAGGCGGATGCGCGGGAAATGGGAGAGCCAGAGCGGGGCATCCATCCTCCTGGCGCTGCTGTTCCTCCTGGTGTGCATGATGGTGTCCGCCTCCGTGCTGATGGCGGCGGCCTCCAACGCGGGGAAGATCCGCAGCAATTACGAAGAACAGCAGAGGTACCTGGCCCTGTCCTCCGCCCTCCGGCTGGTCGCCGGGCAGATCGCGGAGGCGGAGTACACGGGCGGCTACACGGTGCAGCGCTGGGTGGTGCCCATATTCGATGAGGAGGGCATCCGCATCGGCGAGACGAAGTATTACCATGTCCGGCAGACGGCGGGCGGCCTGACCTGCGGCGAGCTGGGCGGCGCCCTGGATCTGACCAAGGCGCTGGACGGCGTCTATGCCAGGGAGTTCACCGGGCCGGGCCGTACCGCCCTGTCCGGGGACGAGACCGCCCCGCTCCCCTTCGAGTCGGGACTCAAGGTGACGGTGGATGGCGAGGACGCGGTCAAGGAGAAGTTCCCGGAGGTCACGGTGAAGGCCGTGCTGCGCACGGACCTGCGCATCCGCCTGAGCGCCGAGCTGAAGGAGGGCGGCGGCCGGTCCTACCGCATGGAGGCGGAGCTGACGGCCTCCGGCCTCCCCGCCCTGGGCTTCGTCCCGGACGGGGACGAGTTCGCGGGGGACGCTTCCATGCCGGGCAAGGAGGGCTTCTCCGAGCAGGCGAGGGAGGACCTCCCGGGAGGGGGCGCGGCCCCCGACGTGACCTGGGAGCTGGATTGGATCGCGAAGGAGGTGGCCGGCGGATGAGACGCAAGCTGGGAGATCCCCGGGGGGAGACCCTGGTGGAGGTGCTGGCCTCCATCCTGATCTGCTCGCTGTCGGTCCTGCTGCTCTTCGGTGCGGTGGGGGCCTCCGTCAGCATCGACCTGACCGCCCAGGCGGCGGACGGGCAGTATTACGAGGACCTGTCCAAGGCGGAGCGGCAGTACGCGTCGGACAGCATACCGCCCTCCGGCGCGGCGGTGACGGTCACGGGGGCCGAGGCGGTGGCGCTGGATCCTGCCCGGGTCTTCTTCTATGGGGACAAAGACCGGCTGCTCTCCTACGCCATGCCGGCGGCAGGAGGCGGGCCATGAGGAAGAAGCTGGACAGCAGCGGCGGCTTCACGCTGGTGGAGATGCTCTGCGCCGTGGCCATCCTGACCCTGCTGTGCCTGATGCTGGGCACGGGGATGCAGGCGGCGATGGAGACTTACCGGGAGATCACGGCGGAGTCGGAGACCCAGCTGCTGCTGAACACCCTGGTGGACGCCATCGCCGACGAGCTGCGCTACGCCCACGGGGCGGAGACGGACGGCTCCGGGGCCCTGACCTATAACGACGGCCGCAGCCTGACCATCCGCGACGGGCGGGTCCTGGCAGGGGACGAAGAGCTCCTGCCGACGGGGAAGGCCGGCAGCGGCCCGGGAGGAGCGTACCACGGCGGGGCGTACCAGGCCGAGGAGATCGCGGGCAGGGAGTTCCTCTCCTTCGACCCGGCGGCGTCCTGTTTCACGCTCCATCTGAAAGTGACTTGGAAAGACGGGGATATCAGCGCGGAGACGCCGGAGGACGGCGTGGTCATCCGCTGCCTGAACCTGCCGAAAGGAATGGGGGGGACATCATGAGATACGTCCGTCTCGGCGACCTGCTGGTCAAAAGCGGCGACATCTCCCAGACGCAGCTGGACGAGGCGCTGGCGCTCCAGGAGGGGACCGGGGAACGCCTGGGCTCCATCCTGCAAAAGCACGGCTTCATCACGGAGAAGCAGCTCATCGACACCCTGATGAGCCAGCTGGGCGTGGAGTTCATCGACCTGAACACCTACGCCATCCCGCCGGATATGGCCCAGCTCCTGCCGAAGAACCTGGCCAAGAAGCACATGGTGGTGCCGGTGAAGGCCAGCCGGGCCGAGGTCTGGCTGGCCATGGCGGACCCGCTGAACTTCATGGCCGTGGAGGAGGTCGGGGCGGTCACCCGGCGCCGGGTGGTGCCGATGATCGCCGCCTCCGCCGCCGTGGAGCGGGCGGTGCAGAACCTCTACAGCAACCAGGGGGCCATGCAGGCCATCGAGGACATGCAGCGGGACCTGCTGGGCAGCCAGTACGGCGGCGGGGCCGTGGCCCAGCCCCAGTCCATGACCGTGGACGAGGACGAGGCCGACGCCGCCCCCGCCATCCGCCTGGTGAACTCCATCATCGACCGGGCCTGCACCGAGGGGGCCAGCGACATCCACATGGAGCCCGGCGAGGACAGCATGACCATCCGCATGCGCATCGACGGGGCCCTCCGGGCCATCATCCCGGTGCCCCGGGAGCTGCAGAGCTCCGTCATCTCCCGCATGAAGATCATGGCCCGGATGGACATCGCCCAAAAGCAGATCCCCCAGGACGGCCGGGCCGTCGTCACCGTCCGGCAGGAGAGCCTGGACCTGCGCATCTCCACCCTGCCCACCATCCACGGCGAGAAGGTGGTCATCCGCCTCCTGCGCAAGACGCCGGAGCTGGCCACCCTGGAGGGCATCGGCCTGGAGGGGGAGAACCGGGAGCGCTTCTGCAGCCTGGTGGACAGCGCCCGGGAGGGCGTCATCCTCATGGTGGGCCCCACCGGCTCCGGCAAGACCTCCACCCTCTACACCATGATCGACCGCCTCAAGAGCGAGGAGGTCAACCTGGTCTCCCTGGAGGACCCGGTGGAGTACCACATCGACGGCGTCTGCCAGGTGCAGATCAACGACAAGACCGGCCTGACCTTCGCCAACGTCCTGCGCTCCGTCCTGCGGCAGGACCCGGACATCATCGCCGTGGGCGAGATCCGGGACGGCGAGACCGCCGAGATCGCCATGCGCGCCGCCATGACCGGCCACCTGGTCCTCTCCACCATCCACACCAACAGCGCCGTCAGCTCCATCGACCGCCTGCTGGACATCGGCGTGGAGCCCTACCTCATCGCCGGGGCCGTGAAGGGCATCGTCTCCCAGCGGCTGGTCCGCCGGGTCTGCCCCCACTGCAAGCGGCCCTACACCCCCTCCCTGGAGGAACAGGCCGCCCTGGGCCTGCCCGGCGGGGACTACCTCTTCTACAAAGGCGCGGGCTGCGGCGAGTGCTTCGGCACCGGCTACCGGGGCCGGGTGGGCGTCTTCGAGATCCTGCCCATCGGCTCCGCCATCCGGCGGGCCATCCATTCCCGCTCCCTCAAGGAGCTGGAGGCGGCCATCGCCGCCGCCGATTTCCACCCACTGATCGAGAACTGCCGTAAATTGGTCCTGGACGGCGTGACCTCCAGCGAGGAGATCCACCGCTGTCTTGGCGGGATCTAGGAGGGATCATGACGATCGAACGATACGTAGAGAAAGCCCTGCAGGACGGGGCATCCGATATCCATCTGGTCCGGGGGCTCACCCCCCGGTACCGCATCGACGGCTCCATCCGGGAGATGGGCGGCACGCCCCTGAGCGAGAGCGACTGCCTGGAGGCCGCCAAGGAACTGGCCGGGTCGGACATCCGCCGGGCCGAGGTGGTGGGCGAGCTGGACCTGGCCGAATCCATCGCCGGGGTCCGCTGCCGCGTCAACCTCTTCCGCCAGCAGGCGTCCTGGTCCGCCGCCATCCGCCTTTTGAACGAGCACATCCCCGACCTCTCGGAGCTGGGCCTGCCCAAGGTGGTGGAGGAGTTCCCCGCCTACAGCCAGGGGCTGGTGCTGATCACCGGCGAGACCGGCTCCGGCAAGTCCACCACCCTGGCCGCCATCCTGGACCAGATCAACCACCGGGAGGCCAAGCACATCCTCACCCTGGAGGACCCCATCGAATACGTCTATACTCCCGCCCGCTGCGTCATCAACCAGCGGGAGATCGGGCGGGACACCCAGTCCTTCGCCGCCGGGCTCCGGGCCGCGCTGCGGGAGGACCCGGACGTGATCCTGGTCGGCGAGATGCGGGACCTGGAGACCATCGAGACCGCCCTCACCGCCGCCGAGACCGGGCACCTGGTCTTCGGCACGGTCCACACCAACTCCGCCGCCGACTCCATCGACCGCATCGTGGACGTCTTCCCCGCGGAGCGCCAGCAGCAGATCCGCCTCCAGCTGTCCATGTCCCTCAAGGCCGTGCTCAGCCAGCAGCTGCTGCCCAAGGTGGGGGGAGGCCGGGTGCTGGCCTGCGAGGTCATGAAGACCGACGGGGCCATCCGCAACCTGATCCGGGAGGGCAAGACCCCCCAGATCGCCAACTCCATCCAGACCACCGGGGCCATCGGCAACATCCTGATGGACAAGGCGCTGGGCGCCCTGCTGGCCTCCGGGAAGATCTCGCAGGAGACCTATCGCTCCGCGCTGCGGGACCAGAGCGGCGGGAAGCCCCCGGCCGGGGCCAAGGCCCCGCCGCCGCCGGACATGGGCCGGGCCCCCGGCTTCAGGCGGCCCGGGCTGTAAAGGAGGCGCCGTATGCCCACCTATAAGTACGAGGGCGCCTACGCCAGCGGGGAGAAGGTCACCGGCATGGTGGAGGCCGTCAGCCAGACCGAGGCCGTGGCCAAGATCCGGCAGAGCTGCGAGATCGTCCTCTCCCTGAAGGAGATCCCCCGGGCGGCGGCGAAGGCCCCCCTGGCGAAGCTGCGCAAGATCGGGGCCAAGAGCCTCTCCCTCACCTGCCGGCAGTTCTCCATCATCCTCAAGGCGGGCCTGCCCCTGGTCCAGACCGTGGACCTGGTGGCGGAGCAGTGCGCCGACAAGGAGCTGGCGCGGCTGCTGCGCCAGGTGTCCGAGGACGTGTCCAACGGCTGGTCCCTCAGCTACAGCTTCGAACAGCGGGGGGCCGACGCCCTGCCCGTCACCTTCCGGGAGACCGTCCGGGCGGGGGAGGAGTCC
Organism: uncultured Oscillibacter sp.; assembly: GCF_910584465.1. Lineage (GTDB taxonomy): Bacteria > Bacillota > Clostridia > Oscillospirales > Oscillospiraceae > Oscillibacter. The sequence goes on along the minus strand of NZ_CAJUBK010000016.1, from coordinate 14,986 downwards.
GGCGACCTGCTGTCCTCCTTCGACCGCATGGCCGACTACTTCGAGCGGATGAACAAGACCAGGGAGAGCCTGCTCGGGGCCCTGACGTACCCCGCCTTCGTCCTGGTCGTCGCGGCGGTGGTCATCGCCGTGGTCATGGCCTTCGTCATCCCCACCTTCACCGGCATGTTCAACGGGATGGGCGTGGAGCTGCCCTGGGCCACCCGCGCCCTGATCGCCCTGAGCGGGTTCTTCCGCAGATATTTCCTGGCCATCATCGCCGCCATCGCGCTGGCGGTCCTCTCCGTCCGCCTCTTCGGGACCACGGAGAAGGGCGGGCCCATCATGGCCCGGATGCAGCTGCGCCTCCCCCTGATCGGGAGCATCGTGCGCATGACCGTGGCCAGCCAGTTCGCCCACACCATGTCCACGCTCCTGACCGCCGGGATGCCCCTCCTGCAGGCCATCGAGGTCTCCGGCAGGACCATGACGAACCTGTGCATGGCCCAGGACGTGCTGGAGGCCCTCCCCGGCGTGGAGGGCGGGCGGTCCTTCGGCGAGTGCCTGAGCTACAGCAAAGAGCTGCCCCCCATGCTGACGCAGATGGTCGCCGTGGGCGAGGCCACCGGCTCCATGGAGACGACGCTCCAGGTGCTGGCGGCGTATTACGACAGCGAGACGGACGTGAAGACCAAGCGGGCCCTGACCCTGCTGGAGCCCATCATCATCGTGGTGCTGGCGGTGTTCGTGGGGTTCATCCTGATCGCGGTGTACCTGCCCATGTTCAGTCTGTACAGCAATATGTGAACGGTATTCCAGGCCGTGCCAACCCCGGCCTAGGGTATAAGATCTCAAATCAAGTTTTGAAAGAGAGGAACACAAGCTATGGAAAACCTGAAAGCCAAGCTGAAAAAGCAAGGCGGCTTCACGATGGTCGAGCTGCTGATCGTGGTGGCCATCATCGGCATCCTCGCCGCTGTCTCCATCCCCATGTTCAACAACGCCTTGGAGAAGGCGCGGCATGGCGTGGACGCGGCCAATGCGAGGAGCGCGATGTCTTTGGGTAACGCTGAAGCGATCGCCAGCCTGAATCCCAAAGATGAATTCCCTGCTGCTGGGAAGTTCTATTATTACATTGTGGATGAAGATGGCGATCATCAGGGGGCCCTTGTTCCTAAGGAGGGTACTGCTCCCGATGCTGATGTGCAAGTATTACCTATGTGCACAGAGGTTGCCAGTGCAAGTGCTAAACCCCTTATGGTAAAGATCACGTACGATTCTACCAAGGTTTCGTCGGATCCGCTTTCTGCGTTTACGATCACTACTAGCTGGACGTTTAAGGCGGATAAGAGTGGTCATATCGATTCCTGCGAGGATTGGACTATCTGATCTCTTTTCCTTTCCCCGCCCCCTTCCGGGTTGGCGCAGGGCGGGGGGAGGGGACGCCCGCTCACGCGGGCGTCCTCCAGGGCCTCCGGGTCTCCCGGGGGCCCTGGAGGGCGAAAAAAGCCCCCCGTGAGGGGGGCGCGGGATCAGCCGCGGAGGTCTTCCTCCAGGTCCCGGCGGTCAGCTTTCGATGACCTCTTGCAGGTCCTGTTTGATCTTCGCCAGCTCCTTTCGGGCCGCGTCCAGAGTCTCCTCGGATTCCGCCCGTTCCAGAGCACGGATCATCTGTTTCAAAAAGCTCTTGAACTGCAGGTCGGTCATGCCCATGCCGTCCACCTCCTTTTCGCGTCTCCATGGGCCGTTCGCATCTATCCTCATTTTACCACGAAACATCCGCTTTATCAACTTGGAAAACCGTAAAATTTATGTTACGATATCCCCGGGGGCGCGCTCCCTGCCGCCCCGCCTCCTTCCCCCCGTCCGGTCCCCCACACCCCGAGCGAGGGGGAGGCCGGGACGGCAGGGAGGACGCCCCCGGATCTGACAGCAAAAGGAGGATCCACAGCGATGGAACAGCAGATCTGGACAGCCTTCACATGCTTCTGGCTGGCCATCCTCGGCGCGGTGCTGGGGAGCTTCTTCCACTGCGCCGTCTCCCGCTGGGCGGCGGGGGAGGCCCCGTTCCTGGGCCGGTCGCGGTGCGTCTCCTGCGGCCATACGCTGGGGGCCGGGGACCTGGTCCCGGTGTTCAGCTTCCTGCTCCGCCGGGGGCGGTGCCGGTACTGCGGGGAGCGCATCCCCGGCGGGTGCCTGCTGGCGGAGCTGGCGGGGGCGGGGATGATGGGGTGCCTGGCCCTGCGCTTCGGCCCGTCGCCGGAGCTGGGGCAGTGGGCGGTCTGCGGGGCGATCCTGCTGGCCCTCAGCGTGACGGACGCGATGAAGCGGATCATCCTGGACGGGCTGGTGGCGCTGCTGCTGGCGAACCGGGCGGCCTGGGCGGTCCTCCTGGGCTGCGGGGCGGAGGAGCTGATGACGATGGCGGCGGCGTGTCTGGTCCCGGCGGCGCTGCTGGTGCTGGTGGTCCTGGCGGAGAAGGCCCTGGGCCGGGAGGTCATGGGCGGCGGGGACATCAAGCTGCTCTTCGCCTTGGCGCTGTACCTGAGCTGGGCGGAGCTTTTGCTGACGCTGCTGGCGGGGTGCCTGCTGGGGCTCGGCTGGGCGGGACTGGCCCGTCGGGGGCGGGGCGCGGCGCTGCCCTTCGGCCCCTTCCTGACGGCGGGGGCGATGGCGACGGTCTGCTTCGGCGCTCCGGTGCTGGAGTGGTACTTCGGTCTTTTTTGACAGACGACGTGTGTGGATGAAGGAGAAGGGACTATGGGAAAAACGCGGCTGGGATTCGACATCGGGAGCAGCAGCCTGAAGATCGCGGTGTTCCAGGGGAGCGGCCCCCGGATCGAGGAGATCCGCCTGCCGGAGAACCTGGTGGACGGCACGGGGGCGGTGCTCCTGCCCCACGCCTTCGCGCAGTTCTTGAAACAGACGAAGAAGGAGCTCTCCCTCCCCCGGGGGCCGGCGGCGCTGGTGCTGCCGCCCAGCCAGGCGATCTGCCGCCTGGTGACCATGCCCCGGATGACCACGGAGCAGCTGCTGATGAACCTGCCCTATGAGTTCACGGACTTCATCCAGGGCGTGGCGGACCAGTATCATTGCGACTACGCCGTCTGCGCGGGCTCCGACGGGGACGACGAGTCCCAGGGCGTGCCCATGATGGCGGCGGCCGCGGCGAAGCAGACGCTGGCGGAGTACGCGCAGATGTTCTCCCAGGCGGGCTTCCGCCTGAGGACGGTCCTGCCCCAGGAGATGGCGCTGATCCAGCTCTGCCAGTACCGGGGGGCGGGGGCGGACGAGTTCTGCTTCGTGGACCTGGGGCACCAGTCCACCCGCATGACGGTGGTCTGGCGGGACCGGATCCAGGCCACCCGGCAGATCTCCCTGGGCGGGCGGGACCTGGACGCCATCGTGGCCGGGGAGATGGGCGTGGACCCGTTCCTGTCCAACACCTACAAGACGACGAACTTCCAGGACGTGCTGACCATCCCCGCCTTGGCGGAGGTCTGCGATCGCATCGCGGTGGAGATCTTGAAGGTGATCAACTTCTACCAGTTCACCTACCGTTCCAGCACGCTGGAGGGGGTCTACCTGGTGGGCGGCGGCGCGGCCCTGCCGCTGCTGCGGCAGAGCATCGAGGACACGGTGGGCCTTCCGCTGCTGGACCCGGCGGACCTGCTGGCGGAGGCCGGGGAGCGGGCGGCGGCGGGCGTCTTCGCCGCCGGTGCGGCCATGGGAGGGGAATGAGATGAAAAAGACAGCCTATCCCGCCAAGCGGTCCATGAACCTCTACTACCGGCCGGACCGCACCACGAAGCCGGCGACCATCGCCTTATACGTGCTGTTCATCCTGGTGTGCCTGCTGGGGCTGGGCAAGTTCCTGGTCTATGACCTGTGGGCGGAGACCGCCGAGGCCCGGCGCGCCCTCGCCGCGGCGGAGGACCAGCTGGACGGCGTCATGCTGGAGCTGACGGACTACAGCGAGGTCTGGGAGCGTTACCAGCGCTATTCCGCCACCGATGAGGAGCGGGCCCTCATCGACCGCATGGAGATCCTGGCCCTGCTGGACGAGGCCGTGGGGACCACGGCGGCCATGGACGCCGTCTCCATCAGCGCCGGCACGGTCCAGGTCCAATTCTCCGGCGTGACCCTGGCCCAGACGGCCCAGATCGTCCACGTGCTGGAGGCGTCGCCCATCGTGGCGGGCACGACGGTGAACACGGCCTCCACCACGCAGGAAGGGGCCGTCCCCGCCGGCGCCTCGGTCCAAGTCGATGTGCTGATCGATCTGCGGAAGGAGGTGACGGGATGAGGAGACAATTGACGGCCCGGGAATGGATGCTGCTGGCGCTGCTGGGCGTCATCCTGGTGGTCAGCGGCTATATGCTGCTGTTCTACATGCCCATGACCGCCGAACGGGACCGCTGCGTCGGGGAGACGGAGTCCATCCGGACGCAGACGGAGGCCGCCCAGCTCCGCCTGGAGGAGAAGCGCCGGATGGAGCGGGAGCTGGAGGAGCTGTTCGCCGCCGACACGCCGCCGGTGAGCATCGCCGACTATGACAACCTCCAGCCCGTCATGTTCGAGCTGAACGCCATCCTCTCCGGCACGGAGGACTACAGCCTGTCCTTCAGCACGGTAGACGCCTCCCAGCCCATCGTCCGGCGGAGCATCTCCATGACCTTCGCCACCGGGAGCTATGATTCCGCCAAGGCGGTGCTCCAGCAGCTCCACGACAGCGACTACCGCTGTATGCTGGACAGCGTGAGCCTCAGCCTGGGCCAGGGGGCCCAGGGCCCCGTGACGGTCAGCGGGAACGTGGTGTACTTCGAGTACCAGGCGCAGCCCCAGGCGGCCCCGTCCGGGCAGACGGCCTGAGCGCGGCCGGACATGATACGATCCCCTGCCCGGCGGGCGGGGGGGATGGATAAGATCTTTGGCCAGTAGTGGGGACACTGCTGGCCATTTTCGTCGTGCGGCGGCATGGCGGACATCGGGCACGGCTCCCCCGGCCGCTCCTCATAAGGGGCCGGAGGAGCCGCTCAGCCGCCCCCGCGGGCCGGCCGGAGGAGCGGCGTCCGAAGGCGGGCCCGCCGCCGGGGAGCGGGCCCCGGACCCGGCGGATGTCCCGGGTCTTGCGGAGCGGCGGGGCCCAAACGGGTCCATGACTTCCAAAATTTTACATTTTTGTCGAAAAAAGCACCGATTTCCCCAAAATCAAAGATATTTTTCCCCGATCCGACGCGTTTCAGTTACATTTGCGCGGTCCTCATGCCTATGATACCTATGCTGTCCCCTGCGTCCCGCCCCGCCCGCCGCCGTCCGGCGGCGCGGCCAGGATGGGGCGCCTGCGGACAAGTATTTGGATCGGGAGGAACATCACGATGCTGAAGATCGTCATACGAGAGGACGGTTCGCTCCGCCTGCCGGAGCCCGTCATGGGGCGGCTGTCCCTGCGGGCAGGGGACGCCCTCTGCTGCCACACGGAAGATCGGATCTTATACTTGACGCCGGAGAGGGACCTTGATCCGGCGTCCTCTCCCCCCCATTGGAGGCGGACCTCTACGCGGTCTGCTTCGGGACGTTTTCCCTGTACCGCGGCGGCAGGCTGCTGAAGCTGCCCAACAAGAAGTCCGCGGAGCTGCTGGCCCTCCTGCTGTCCGAGCGGGGGCGCGCCGTGCGGAAGGCGTACGCCGCCGAGCTCCTCTGGCCGGGGACCGGCCCCGCCCACGCCATGGACAGCCTGTATAAGGTCTGCGCCGCCCTGCGCCGCCTGCCCGGCCTGCCCCTCCAGGCCAGCCGGGACACCTTATGGCTCGATCCGGCCCGGATCGACAGCGACGCCGCCCGGTTCGAGCGGCTCTGGCGGTACCGGGCCGTCATCGGCTGCTGCACGGCCGCCATCGAGCTGTATACCGCGCCGTTCCTCATGAACGAATATTACGAGTGGAGCGCCCGGGCGGAGGCGTATTACGACATGCGCTACATGGAGCTGCTCTCCCTGGCCGAACAGCACTTCCGCGAGGCCGGGGACCGGGCCGCCGCGCGTTACTACCGGCGGCTGCTGGAGGATTTTTCCTGATCTTCCGAAAAGTTTCCGATCGGCTTCCGATCTCCGGCAGCGGCCTATGGTATACTTAGGCCACAGTTCGAGAGCGATACGGACTGAATCTACATCTTATCAGGAGGAACTCACCATGAGCAAGCACACTCTCTACACCCTGGACGTGATCCACAAGGGGACCGACTGCGGGGACATTTGTCTCTACCAGACCTATGACGGCCAGATGGACGACATCCGGCCCCTGGTGTGGTTCAACAAGACCGCGCACCCCGGCACCCGCCTGCGCTTCGAGTGGGACATCGACTACAGCCTGGCCTGGAGCGAGCAGGGCGACCTGACCCCCGGCGTGGTGTTCCAGGCGTCCCAGATCATGGACGCCGATCCGTCCGACACCGACGCCAACACGCTGCTGCTGACCCGCGACCGGGGCGCGTTCCGCTTCGGCGCGTCCGACAACGCCACCAAGTCCGGCAAGCTGGGCGTCGTCTGCGACAGCACGATCCCCCCCGACACCGTCTCCGTGGGCGTGGCCATGTCCGGCAAGCCTGCCGTGGCCTGCGTGGCCGCTCCCAACCTGAAGTACACCTTCATGCCCCACCCCCGCTACTGGATCGCCTTCGGCAAGTTCGAGGAGGGCGAGGTCATCGACGTCAACCGCATGACCCAGAAGTTCGAGATCGAGTACCCCGTCAACGTCTTCTCCCGGACCGTGGAGCTCAGCGGCAACAATTCCTGGATCCTCAAGTGAGCGGCTCCCCTATGCCGCGGGCGGGGACCATCCCCGCCCGCGGCGCATCTCCAACCCTGTGCCCGCCCGGGACGGCCCGGGCGGGCAGAAAGGCGGCATCATGACATGAATGAGAATTTTTACTACTTCGCCTCCTATACCGCCGCCCTGGCGGCGGGCCTCACGGCGGAGGACGCCGATGCGGTCGCGCGGGCCGTGCGCTTCGCGGAGAGCTATACGGCGGACGGCTCCGGGGAGGGGGACGCGGCCTCCCCGGCGAAAAAGGCGGCGTCGCCGGGGGTGATGGCCGCGCTCCACTACCTGCCGGGAGACCCGGCGCGGACCATGGCGCAGGCAGATCCGCGGTCCGGGAACGCCCCGGGGATGCGGGACGCGCTCTCCCTGGTCAGCGGCCCGGACGGCAGCCTCTCCCGGCGCGCCGCGGGATGGGCGCGGGAGCGCTGGCGGGACGACGAGGCCCACACCGGCGCCCGGCAGGCCGCGGGCATCGTCCTGCACGCCCTGGCAGACGCCTGCCTGCACCGGGGGTTCGCCGGCGTGGCCAGCGAGACCGTCAACGCCGCCGGGGGCATCCTGACGGCGAAGGAGATCCCTCCGGAGCAGATGCGGCAGCTGCTGGGCCGGGACGGCCCCCTGTCCGCGGAGGACCCGTTCGAGCTGGAGCCCTATGCCCCGGAGGACCCGCCGTCCTCCTTCCTGGGGTGCGCGCAGCTGGGGGCGCTGGCCGGGGCCCCCGGCCGGATCTTCACCTACCAGTCCCCCTGGAGGGTGGTCCCCACGGTCTCCTGGGTCGGCCCGTCCCGCTTTGCCGGCGCGTATCTCGTGATGAAGGAGGCGCTGGCGTACATCCGCAGGGCCAAGGCGGACTTCGAGCCCCCCTCCGAGTCCTCGGACGAGGCCCGCGGGCTGGCGCTGTCCTTCTCCGGCTTCCCCTCGGATGAGAGCCTGCCGGAGGAGTGGTGGCAGCCGTTCGCCTGGTGCCGGCGGCGCCCCTGCGATCACCGGGAGCCTGTCTGGGAGACGGACCGGGACTATATCGACAGCTTCGACCGCCAGCTCTTCGCGTTCCGGGACCTGGTGTGGGATGCGTGCCCGGCGCTCCGCCGGAGCGCGAAGCGGCCTGAGACTGAAAAGACGGGAGGTCTGGTGTGATGGATCTGAATTTCCACTATTATGTCACCTATTCCGCGGCCCGGCGGGCCGGGGCCTCCGCCGGCGACGCCCGGCTCATCGCCCGGGCCGCCCGGTATGTGGACGAGTGCGATGGGGTCACGGTGCAGTCCGCCTCCACGATCGTCTTCGAGGACATGCTGGACGTCTTCGACCGCAGCGGGGCGCAGCGCAGGACGCAGGCCCTCATCTGGCCGGTGTTCCACTTCCTCCCCGGGGACTATGCGTCCTTCCGGGGGGAGATGCGGGGCGGACAGGGCCCCCTCACGCCCGAGAAGATGCTGATCTGCGGGCCGGAGAGCAAGCTGGCCGGCGCGGTCGTCCAGGGGGCGAAGCAGTCCTATGACGGCGGGCAGGACCGGGAGAAGGCCCTCCTGCGAATCGGGATCGCCATGCACGTGCTGGCGGACACCTTCGCCCATCAGGGCTTCGCCGGGATCGCCTCCTACGACCTCAACGAGGTCTGCCAGGTCAAGCACATCGTCCCGGGGAAGGACGCCGCGCCGGAGGACATCCTGGACGACGTCCGGTACAGGCCCGGGGACTACAGCCCCGCGCCCACCAGGAGCTCCTTCGGGTACCTGGGGCACGGGCGGATCGGGACCTGCCTGGACCTGCCCTGCGAGACCCTGCATTACAAGGCCCAATGGCACGGGGAGGGAGACCCCTGGATCACCCGCTACAATCCGCTGGAGTTCTACTGCGCCTATCTCCAGATGACGGACGCGATGCGGTATATCCTCGGCGGCGGCGAGGCCGCTCCCTTCGACGTCCGGATGGACCGGAGCGCCCTCATCGACCAGAGGGGGCCGCAGTGGGAGGAGACCCGGGAGATGCTCGGCGTGTTCCTCCGTTCCGCGAGCGACGAGGACCTGGCCTCGGCCTGGTACGACTATACGGAGCGTGCGGAGCAGGAGGCGGGAGGGCCCGGGCTTTGGGCGGTGCAGCCGTATGAGCCCTTCGGAGGGCCCAAGGAGCGGGGAGAGCAGCGGGAGAAGTTCCTCAAAGCGGCAAAGGAGCATCTGACCCTGGTGTGGGACGAGTGCCAGCCCCTGCGGGACTATATCGGCGGGCTGGCCGGCGGCCGGTAGGGTCTCGGGATGGCGTCCGAGGAGACGCTGCTGGACGCGCTGGTCCGCTTGACCGGATGCGCGTTCCTCTCGGACCTGCATCTGGCCGGGAACCGCGGCAGGGTCGTACAGGCCCTCCGGGCCCTGCGCCCGGAGGCGTATCCGCCGGAGGAGTGGCGGGACGCCGCGTGCTACCTCTGCGGCTCCCCGGCGGAGCTCCCCGTCCGGGAGGGACCTGCCCCGCAGGATGGACGAGATTGAGAAGGAGGAAGGACATGGAACGAACAGAGGCCCTCACGGCGGCCGGCGGCAGCCGGACGGGAGAGGGCGCCGGGAACAAAAAACCGGTCTATTACTGCCAAAGCGACCCGAGGTGGCGGGACAAGCCCTATCGGGTGAAGAAGGAGACGTCCACCATCGGCAGCGCCGGGTGCGGGCCCACCTGCGCCGCCATGGCGATCGCCACGCTGAAGGACGGATCCGTCACGCCGGTGACCACCTGCGCCTGGAGCATGGCCAACGGTTATAAGGCGTTGGGGCAGGGCACTTACTACAGCTATTTCCAGCCCCAGATGGCGGCGTTCGGCATCGAGTGCCGGCAGCTGCTGGGCGGGCGGATCTTGGACCAGCCGGAGCATCCGGTCCATGAGCAGGTCCGGGAGCGCCTGGGGCAGGGATATTACGCCATCGCCCTGATGGGGCCGGGGATCTGGACCAAGAGAGGACACTTCGTGCTGGTCTGGGCCTGGAACGACAAGGTGCGGATCTTGGACCCGGCCAGCCAGGAGGAGCGGCGGACGAACGGCGACCCCGCGGCCTTCCGGCGGCAGGTCCGCTGTTATTGGCTGATCGATGCCAGGGGCCCTCAGCGGCCCTGACGAACGGCGGCGGAGCGTAGGCTCCGCCGCCCGAGTGGCCGAAAAAGCAGAGGAGACTTCCCCGACGGGAAGGGAGAGAGTCACGAAAGGGACCCGATAGGGGTCCCTTTCGTTCATCTTGTCAAAAAAGAGAGGACCGATCCAACGGGAAGGGAGAGTGTGTGCGGGAGACCCAGGAAGGGTCTCCTGCACCGTTCAGATCATAAGTTTTCAGGACTTTTTGAAAGTCCTGAAAACTTGCCCAGCCTGTCGAAAAGCCTTTTCGACAGGCTGGGCGGCGGAGCGTAGGCTCCGCCGCCGTCCTGTTCACTCCGGGGCCAGCAGGGCCGCCGCCACGTCGTTGACGTTGGTGCCGGTGGCCCCGGTCATGATGAGCCCGCCGGTCCGCTCCAGCGCGGGATAGGCGTCGTTCTCCCGCAGGACGGCGGACACATCCAGTCCGTGGGCCTCCAGCTCCGCCAGGGTGTCCCCGTCCACATAGCCGCCGGCGGCGTCGGTGGGGCCGTCCGTGCCGTCGCTGCCCACCGAGAAGACCGCCGCGCCGGGGATCCCGGCGATGCCGGGGGCCGCCGCCAGGGCCAGCTCCTGGTTCCGTCCGCCCCTGCCCCCGCCGGTCAGATGCACGATCGTCTCGCCTCCGGCGATGAAGGCCAGGCGCCTGCCGTCCCCGGCGTGGGTCCGCAGGACGCTGGCCAGGAAGCTCCCGGCCTCCCGGGCCTCGCAGCAGAGCCGGTCCGTCAGCAGCAGCGGCTCGTAGCCCAGCTCCCGGCACTGCCGCGCGGCGGCGGCGCAGAGCTCCCGGACGCTGCCGGTGATGCGGGTGGTGACGTTGGACAGCGCCTTGGGCGTCTCCCGCGCCAGCAGGGCGCGGGCCTGCGCGGACAGCCGCAGGCCGTATTTGTCCGCGGCGGCCAGGGCCTGGGCGCAGGTGGAGCTGTCCGGGCAGGCGGGGCCGCTGGCGATCATGTCCAGCGGGTCCCCCAGGATGTCGCTGAGCACGATGCTGAACACCCGCGCCGGGGCGCAGGCCAGGGCGAACCGCCCGCCCTTCACCCCGCTGAGGCGCTTGCGGATGGTGTTCATCTCCACGATGTCCGCGCCGGAGGCCAGCATCTGCTGCGTGATGTCCCGCAGCTCCTCCACGGGGATGAGGGGGCGCTCGAAGAGCGCGCTCCCGCCGCCGGAGAGCAGGAACAGCACGGTGTCCTCCGCCGTCAGCCCCTCCGTCAGCGCCAGCGCCTCCGCGGTGGCGGAGGCGCCGTTCCCGTCGGGCAGCGGGTGCCCGGCCTCATAGCAGCGCACGCCGGGGATGGGGCCCTTCACGTGGCCGTATTTCGTCACCACCACGCCGCCGTCCACGTGCCCCAGGGCATCCGCCGCCGCCGCGGCCATCTGCCACGCGGCCTTCCCCGCGGCCACCAGCAGCGTCCGGCCCCCTGCGGGGCGGAACGCCTCCAGGGCCCGCCGCACCGCCTCGTCCGGCAGCACCGCCCGCAGACTGGCGGAGACGATCCGGTCCGCGTCCCTCCGCATCCTCAAGTCCATATCCGACGCTCCTCTCCCTATCATGACGCTCGTCCGCTCTGCCTGTATGTTACCCCATCCGCGGGCCGAAGGCAAGGGGGGCGGCCGAAGTTCGAGGGCCCGTTTTCACGGATCTGCCGGGGCCTTCGGTAGGGGAGCGCGGGACGGCGGGGGGCCTTTCCCGGGGGGTGTCCCCCCGGGGACCGGGGCGGGGACGCTCCGGTCCCCGGGCCTCCTGTCAGGGCGGCCGGGCGCCTCCGTGAGCGGCGGCCGGGCCGGATGCACTCCATGGGCGGATGTGCGTCTCCCCGCCGGAGACATCCCGTCATATTGTTATTTTTTCTCCATAGGCATTTGGAAGATTTGTGCATTGTTTTCCGACCGTCCATCCTTTATACTTGTTTTTGAAAGGAGGACACATACAAAATAAATTGTGTATGCTCAAGAGACATGTCGGCGATTGCAACAAAGCGCTCCCTGCGGCCCATATCCCTATTGTTGCAATATCACGCCCGTCCCGCATCGGGCCCGGGCATCGTGCCCGGGGCTGCCACACCGAATGAAAACTGACCGAAGGAGGGATCTTTACGCTGACTCTGCAAATGATCTGGGATGCGCAGAACGCTCTGCACGGCATCTCTCGGCGGACCCCGCTGGAATCCGCCCCCAAGATCGGGGAGAACCTGTACATCAAAGCGGAAAACCTTCAGCTCACCGGATCGTTCAAGCTCCGGGGCGCTTACAACAAGATCCGTTCCCTCTCTGCCGAGGAGGCGGCGAAAGGCGTGATCGCCTGCTCCGCCGGGAACCACGCCCAGGGCGTCGCCCTTTCCGCCACGCGGCTGGGCATCAAGTCGACCATCTGCATGCCCGCCGGCGCGCCCATCAGCAAGGTGGAGGCCACCAAGGGCTACGGCGCGGACGTGGTCCTGGTCCCCGGCGTGTATGACGACGCCGCCCGGGAGGCCAACCGCCTGGCCGAGGAGGAGGGCTATACCTTCGCCCACCCGTTCAACGACCCCTACGTGATCGCCGGCCAGGGCACGATCGGCCTGGAGATCCTGGACCAGCTCCCGGATGTGGAGCAGGTGGTGGTCCCCATCGGCGGCGGCGGCCTCATCAGCGGCATCGCCTTCGCCATCAAGAGCCTGAAGCCCTCCTGCCGCGTCGTCGGCGTACAGGCCGCCGCGGTGGCGTCCATGTACGAGTCCCGGAAGGCCGGGGAGGTCGTCACGGTCAAGGACGGCGACACCATCGCCGACGGCATCCATGTCCTCACCCCCGGCGATCTGACCTTCGAGATCTGCCAGAACTATGTGGATGAGATCGTCACCGTTTCGGAGGACGAGATCTGCGCCGCCATCCTGGCCCTGATGGAGGGCCAGAAGACCGTGTCCGAGGGCGCGGGCGCCACGACGGTCGCCGCCTGCATGTTCGGCAAGGTGGACGTCTCCGAGAGGAAGACCGTCTGCGTCGTCTCCGGCGGCAACGTGGACGTGACTACGCTGTCCCGCATCATCAGCAAGGGCCTGTCCAAGTCCGGCCGTCTGGCGGAGATCTCCGCCAAGGTCGCCGACAAGCCCGGCACATTGATCCAGCTCCTCCAGGTCGTCTCGGAATCCGGGGCCAATATCGTCAGCGTCAACCATGTCCGGGACAACGAGTATTCCGACGTCGGCACCTGCATCGTCTCCATGTCCCTGGAGACCAGGAACATGGAACATGTGCGCCAGATCAAACAGGCGCTGCGCACCAAAGGCTATACGTTCATCAATTGAGAAAGACCGGGAAAGACACCGCATCCTCAGCAACGAGCCCGCTGACCCCATGCGCGCATCGAATGGAAAATATTGAAAAAGGAGAGGCTCTCCCTTGGAAAGGAGAGTAAAGCGTCATGAATAAGAAAAAGTTAGGCCTGCTGCCCAGGATCGTCATCGCGATCGTACTCGGTATCCTCGTCGGCGCCGTCTCCCAGATGATGGACCAGCCGATCATCGTCCGGATCGGCGCGACGTTCAACAGCATCTTCGGCAACTTCCTGAACTTCTGCATCCCCCTGATCATCATCGGCTTCGTGGCCCCCGGCATCGCCGACCTGGGCGAGGGCGCGGGCAAGACCCTGGGCCTCACCGCCGGCATCGCCTATATCTCCACCCTGATCGCGGGCACCTTCGCCTTCTGCGTGGACCGGGTGCTGTTCCCCAGCTTCCTGAAGGTGGGCTCCATCGTGATGGACAACGCCCAGAACGCGGAGGACACCATGCTCCCCGGCCTGTTCACCGTGGAGATGCCGCCCCTCATGGGCGTCATGACCGCCCTGCTGATCTCCTTCATCCTGGGCCTGGGCATCGCCGTTACCCGCAATAAGCCCCTGAAGGACATCTTCTTCGGCTTCCAGGAGATCGTGGAGAAGCTGGTGGCCAACATCCTCATCCCCCTGCTGCCCTTCCACATCTACGGCATCTTCGCCAACATGACCTACGCCGGCACCGTGGTGGAGATCATGAGCGTGTTCGCCAAGGTCTTCGTGATCATCATCGTGATGCACATCATCATCATCCTCTTCCAGTACACCGTCGCCGGCACCTTCTCCAAGAAGAACCCCATCGGCATGGTCCGCAACATGATCCCCGCCTACATGACCGCCATCGGCACCCAGTCCTCCGCCGCCACGATCCCGGTCACCGTGGACTGCACCAAGAAGAACGGCGTCAGCAAGAAGATGGCCGAGTTCGTGTGCCCCCTGTGCGCCACGATCCACCTCTCCGGCTCCACCATCACCCTGACCAGCTGCGCCATCGCCATCATGATGCTCAACGGCTGGGACGTCAACATCGCGCAGATGTTCCCCTTCATCATGATGCTGGGCGTGACCATGGTCGCCGCCCCCGGCGTCCCCGGCGGCGCTGTCATGGCCGCTCTGGGCATCCTGGAGTCTATGCTGGGCTTCAATGAGGCCATGCTGACCCTGATGATCGCCCTGTACATCGCGCAGGATTCCTTCGGCACCGCCTGCAACGTCACCGGCGACGGCGCCATCGCCGTCCTGATGGACGCCATCGACGGCGGCAGCGATAAATGACCGGACGCCGGCCTTTGAAAATCACAGTATAGAAAGGAAGATCGCTATGATCGAGATCACCAGCACCTCTGCCGCTCCTTCCGCCATCGGTCCCTATTCCCAGGCCATGAAGGCCAATGGGTTCCTGTTCGCCTCCGGCCAGGTGCCCCTGTCCCCGGAGACCGGCGCGGTGGTCGGGACCACCATCGAAGAGCAGGCCGATCGGGCGTGCCAGAACATCCAGGCGATCCTGGAGGCCAACGGCCTGGGCTTCGAGGACGTGGTCAAGACCACCTGCTTCCTGGCGGATATGGCAGACTTCGCTGCGTTCAACGGCGTTTACGGCAAGTATTTCACCGGCAAGCCCGCCCGTTCCTGCGTGGCGGTGCGGGAGCTGCCCAAGCAGGTCCTGTGTGAGATCGAGATCGTGGCCGTCTGCCGCTGAGCACAGGAAAGGAGAAGAGAGAATGAAAGACATCGTAGAGATCCGGTGGCACG
>NZ_CAJUBK010000015.1 GCF_910584465.1 uncultured Oscillibacter sp. | reverse complement strand
TCTTCTCCTCCTCGCCGCCGATGTAGGGGATGCAGTTGTCCACCATCTCCGGCCAGCGCTGGAACGTCTTGCCCGCGCCGGAGATGGCCTGATAGGTGCAGACCAGCGCCCGGTCGACGCCGTACTTCAGCAGGGGATGGAGGGCGGGGACATAGCTCTGGAGGGAGCAGTTGCTCTTCACGGCGATGAAGCCCCGCTTGGTGCCCAGGCGCGCGCGCTGGGCCGCGATAACTTCCAGGTGCTCCGCGTTAAGCTCCGGCACCACCATGGGCACGTCGTCCGTCCAGCGGTGGGCGGAATTGTTGGAGACGATGGGGCACTCCAGCTTGGCATACCGCTCCTCCAGGGCCCGGATCTCCTCCTTCCCCATGTCCACGGCGCAGAAGCAGAAGTCCACCCTGGAGGCCAGCTCCTCCGCGTCGGCGGCGGCATCCAGGACCACCAGGCCCTTGGCCTGCTCCGGTATGGGGGAGGCCATGGCCCAGCGGGGGCCCGCCGCATCTTCATAGGTCTTCCCGGCGCTGCGGGCACTGGCGGCCACCGCCGTCAGACGGAACCAGGGGTGGTCCTCCAAAAGGGTGACGAAGCGCTGGCCCACCATGCCGGTGCAGCCGATGACCCCGACCTTGTACTGTTCCATGATATGTTCCTCCTGCTGTGTTGTTGCGGGACCTCCGAAGAGATTTCCTGGTTGAATTGGACGCGTTTTTGTATTATAATATCCGCATGCGGCGGCGATCGTGCCTGACGCGCGGACAAATGTCTGCTGTACGTCATGGTAGCATGATCTCGAACGAACGTCAAGACGACGGATATTGGGAGGTCCCATGAAAAAAACACTGCTGACCCTGGTCTTCGTTGTGACTTTTTTTGCTCTCGGAGCCGCGCCGGCCTCCGCCGTGACCAACGGCATGGTGAAGGTGGGCCTGCGCTACGGCACCTCGGCCCTGTTCTCCGCGAACCTGGAGAACGCGGTGGGGTCCGGCTATGACTTCGGCTATTTCGAGGACGACCGCTCCTTCACCCCCCTGGGCTGGACGGAGGAGACCGCCATCTCCATGACCGCCGCCGGGACCATCTATATGGACGGCAGCGGGACCTATTCCCCCTCAGTGCCCTCCGGCGGCTACCGGAGCCTGGGGGAGTGGCACGTCCAGCTCGACGGCTTCCGCTCCTATGACGAGGCGCTGAGCCGGGCCCGGGCCGAGGGCGGCTGGCCCGCCTGGGTGGATTGGGAGCATGTGGTCCGGCTGGGCTGCTACGAGTCCCAGGCCGAGGCGGAGGACGCCGCCGGGCGCTGGGGCGGGCGGGCCGTGCGGTCCTCCTCCACCGGCGTGATCGTGACCCGGACGCGGTCCACGGACATCCTCTTCGAGTTCGACTGCAGCGGCGTGCTGGCGCTGGGCGTCCGGCCCTCGGGGCGGGACACGTCCACGTGGTTCAAGGGCTATAAGTACGGCGGGGCCTTCGAGTATCCCCGCGTCACCGGCGGGAGCCTGAACGTGGTGAACGTGATCGATCTGGAGGGCTATGTGAAGGGCGTCATCCCCTATGAGATGGGCGGCGCGTGGCCCCTGGCGGCGCTGGAGGCCCAGGCGGTCTGCGCCCGGACCTTCGTCCAGGGCCACAGCAAGCACCTGGGCGCCAACGGCTTCGACGTTTGCAGCGGTGTGGACTGCCAGGTCTACAACGGCCACGGCAGCGGCGGGGCCGGCCCCTCCGATACCAGCGACCGGGCGGTGGAGGCCACCGCCGGGGAGTGCATCTATTATGACGGCGCCCTGGTCCAGGACGCGGTCTACCACTCCTCCGACGGCGGGGCCACGGAGGACGGGGCCAACGTCTGGGGCACGGAGACCGGATATTTGAAGGGGAAGATGGACCCCTATGAGGCCCAGACCAGCGTCCCCAACAACAGCTGGTCCGTCACCTACACCGCCGAGCAGCTGAGCTGGATCCTGGACCAGAAGGGCCATCCCGTGGGCACGGTCCAGGACGTCTACGTCTCGGAGCACACGCCGCTCGGGAACGTGAAGCGGGTGACCTTCGTGGGCAGCGGCGGCACGGAGACCTTCACCGGCGACGACTGCCGGATGATCTTCTACAGCAGCACCTACCAAAAATCCGTCAACAGCATGCGCTTCGACATCAACGGCCGCCGGGGGGGCTCCGGCCTCGTCGTCAACGGCACGGACCAGCTCTCCTCGCTGCACGGCGTGTCGGTGATCTCCGGCGGCGGGGCCCTGGGCACGCTGTGGGGGGATACCGCCGCGGCGGCCACCTCCTCCGGCACCGTCACGGTCTCCGGCGGCGGCGGGCAGGACCACGGCGCTCCGGCCGGCGACGGGACCTTCACCATCACCGGCACCGGCAGCGGCCACAACGTGGGCATGAGCCAGTACGGCGCCAAGGCCATGGCAGAGCAGGGCCGCAGCTACCGGGAGATCCTGGAGTTCTACTATACTGATATCACGATTCGCTGAGGATATGACATGAAGACGACCGATTTTTATTATGACCTCCCCCAGGAGCTCATCGCCCAGGCCCCCATCGAGGAGCGGGACCGTTCCCGTCTCATGACCCTGGACCGCCGGACGGGGGAGACCGCCCACCGGAGGTTCTATGATCTGCCGGAGTCCCTGCGGCCCGGCGACTGCCTGATCTTGAACGACTCCCGCGTCCTGCCGGCCCGCCTGCTGGGCCGGCGGCTGCCGGGGGGCGGGGCCTGTGAGGTGCTGCTGCTCACCGACAAGGGGGACGGCGTCTGGGAGTGCCTGGTCCGTCCGGGCCGGCGCCTGCGCACCGGGGCCCGGATGACCTTCGGGGAGGGCGAGCTCACCGCCGAGGTGGTGGGGGAGGAGGCGGACGGCGGACGCCTGGTCCGCTTCGAGTATCCCGGCATCTTCCTGGAGGTCTTGGAGCGCCTGGGCAGGATGCCCCTGCCGCCGTATATCAAGGAGGAGCTCCGGGACCAGGAGCGGTACCAGACCGTTTACTCCAGGGTCCCGGGCAGCGCCGCCGCGCCTACGGCGGGGCTCCACTTCACGCCGGAGCTGCTGGAGGCGGTGGCGGCGAAGGGCGTGGGCATCGGCTATGTGACCCTCCATGTGGGCCTGGGGACCTTCCGCCCCGTGAAGGAGGAGACCGTCGAGGACCATCCCATGCACCGTGAGTTCTGCACCATCCCTCCGCAGACCGCGGAGCTCATCAACGCGACCAAGGCGGCGGGGGGCCGGTGCATCTGCGTGGGGACCACCTCCTGCCGGACGCTGGAATCCTGGGCGGGGGAGGACGGGCACATGGAGCCCAGGTCCGGCTGGACGGATATCTACATCTATCCAGGCTACCGCTTCAAGGTGATGGACGGCCTGGTGACGAATTTCCATCTGCCGGAGAGCACGCTGATCATGCTGGTGTCCGCCTTCGCGGGGCGGGAGGCGGTGCTGGCCGCCTATGCGGAGGCGGTGCGGCAGCGGTACCGCTTCTTCTCCTTCGGCGACGCCATGTTCATCTCTTGAAAGGAGGAGCGCGTCCATGACTTTGACCGACCTCCCCAACATCGGCCCCAAGCTGGCGGAGGACCTCCGCCGGGTGGGGATAGACGGCCCCGAGGCGCTCCGGTCCGCGGGGGCGGAGCGGGCCTTCCTGCAGATCCGCGCCCAGGTGGATCCCGCCGCCTGCTTCCACCGGCTCACCGCCCTGGCGGGGGCCGTGCAGGGGGTGCCGAAGGAGGCGCTGACGCCGGAGGAGAAGGCGTCGCTCCGGGAGTTTTTCGACCGTCTGCCCCGGGAGGTGCCCCATGTTTGAATTGCTGAAGACCGAGGGCCGGGCCCGGCGGGGCCGGTTCTCCTGCGCCCACGGCGGCGTGGTCCAGACGCCGGTGTTCATGAACGTGGGCACCCAGGCCGCCATCAAGGGCGGCGTGTCCGCTCAGGACCTCCGGGAGGTGGGGTGCCAGATCGAGCTGAGCAACACCTATCACCTCCACCTCCGTCCCGGCGACGAGCTGATCCGGCAGATGGGGGGGCTCCATGAGTTCATGGGATGGGACGGCCCCATCCTGACGGATTCCGGCGGCTTCCAGGTCTTCTCCCTGGCCCCCCTCCGGCGCATCGAGGAGGAGGGGGTCTATTTCTCCTCCCACGTCGACGGGCGGAAGATCTTCATGGGCCCGGAGGAGTCCATGCAG
This sequence comes from uncultured Oscillibacter sp., assembly GCF_910584465.1. GTDB lineage: Bacteria > Bacillota > Clostridia > Oscillospirales > Oscillospiraceae > Oscillibacter. The sequence continues at coordinate 40,970 of NZ_CAJUBK010000015.1, read as the reverse complement.
ATCCAGTCCAACTTGGGCAGCGACGTGGCCATGGCCTTCGACGAGTGCGTGGAGAACCCGGCCGCTTATGGATACGCCAAAGCCTCCTGTGAGCGGACCCTGCGCTGGCTGGAGCGCTGCAAGCGGGAGCATGACCGGCTGAACGCCCTGCCGGGGACGATCAACCCCGGGCAGCTCCTCTTCGGCATCAACCAGGGCGCGACCTTCGCGGACCTGCGGGTCTGGCATATGGAGGAGATCGCCAAGCTGGGGTGCGACGGCTACGCCATCGGCGGCCTGGCGGTGGGGGAGCCCACCCAGGTGATGTACGACATCATCGAGGCGGTGGAGCCCCATATGCCCCGGGAGAAGCCCCGGTACCTCATGGGCGTGGGCACGCCCAGCAACATCATCGAGGCCGTGGCCCGGGGGGTGGACTTCTTCGACTGCGTCATGCCCTCCCGGAACGGGCGGCACGGCAAGCTCTTCACCTGGGAGGGCGTCGTGAACATCCTGAACGCCAAGTACGCCATGGACGACCGGCCCATCAGTGAGAGCTGCGGCTGCCCGGTATGCCGGGGCTCCTCCCGGGCGTACCTGCGGCACCTGTTCAAGGCGGGGGAGACCCTGGCCTTGCGGCTGGCGGTGCTGCACAACCTCTATTTTTACAACGAGCTGACCGCCAAGATCCGGCAGGCCCTGGACGAGGGCCGCTTCGCGGAGTTCCGGGCGGAGCACAGCGGGAAGCTGGCGGGAAGGGCCTGAGGCGGCGGCGGTATGCGGGACCACCCTTGGGAGACGATCCCCCTGCGCGATCACGAGGGGCACATGGGCCTGGAGCAGGTCGGGCAGCTGCAGGCCCTGAACGAGATGATGGAGGGCCAATTGGAGGCGCACCGCGCCCCCAAGGTGATGATCCTGGGCATCGCGGGCGGCAATGGCCTGGAGCATGTCCGGGAGGGGCAGTTCGAAACGATCTACGGGGTCGATATCAACGCCTCGTATCTTGCGGCGGCGGCCTCCAGATATCCTGAGCTGGCGGGGGTGCTGGAGTGTCTGCGGGCGGATCTGACGGAGGAGCCCTGCCCCCTGCCGGAGGCAGATCTACTCATCGCGGACCTGCTGGTGGAGTATATCGGCTGTGAGAGCTTCCAGAGGGCGGTGCGGCGGGTGAGGCCCCGCTGGGTCTCCTGCGTGATCCAGATCGACACGGGGGAGGGCTGGGTCTCGGAGTCGCCGTACCTGCATGTGTTCGACGGGCTGGAGCGGGTCCATCGTCGGGTGAGCGGACAGGCCCTGCGGCAGGCGATGCTCGCCATCGGCTATCAGGAGGCCGGGACGCTGACGCGCGGCCTCCCGAACGGGAAGGAGCTCCTCCGGCTGGACTTCGAACGGTGTGCCCGGCCCGGATGAGCGGCCCCGGACAGACGAAAAAACTCCCGGACAGATGTCCGGGAGCTCTTTTCCTCCAGTCGTCTGCGGTCAGACCGCTCGGGTGACCTTGCCGGAGCGCATGCACCGGGTGCAGACATACACGTGGCGGGGGGAACCGTCCACGATCGCCTTGACGCGTTTCACATTGGGCTTCCAGGGACGGTTGGAACGCCGGTGAGAGTGAGAGACCTGGATGCCGAAGGTCACGCCTTTGCCGCAATACTCGCACTTAGCCATCCATTGCACCTCCCTGCTGTCATGTACTGCGTGCGTATCTTCATAAGCACGGATGTTATAATAACAGGATCGGTCGGAAAATGCAAGAAGAATTTTCAAAATGTCCGAAGTTTTTTTCCGAGATCCCCGTCCATCTTCTTCCGGAAAGTGTTGCGCGTTGGGGAGACTTCATATATAATGGGGATAGACGCGCGAAGGACGCGTGAACGAAGGATCGCCCGGAGGGGAGCGGCCCCGCCGGGAAAAGGAGAAACACCATGCGTGAGAATGGTCTGAAAGTGAAGGATCTCGTGTCCCTCTTCAACCTGGAGGTGCTGAACCAGGGGAGCGATTTCGGCACGGCCGTGCTGACCGTGCCGGACCTGAACCGGCCCGGCCTCCAGTTCCAAAGCTTCTATGACTACTTCGACCCCTGCCGCCTCCAGGTCATCGGCAAGGCGGAGGTCACCTATCTGCGCGGGCTCAGCGAGGCCCAGCGCCGCAAGTGCTTCGACGACCTCTTCCTCTACGACATCCCCGCCCTGGTCATCGCCAGGAGCCTGGACTGCTTCCCGGAGTGCATCGAGAGCGCCGTCGAGCACCAGAAGACCCTGCTCCGGACCAGCGAGGTGACGGTGAGCTTCACCAGCCGCACGATCGAATACCTGAACAAGGTCCTGGCCCCCTGCGTCACCCGCCACGGCGTCCTGCTGGACATCTATGGCGAGGGCGTCATGATCACCGGCGACTCCGGCGTGGGCAAGAGCGAGGCCGCCATCGAGCTGATCATGCGGGGCCACCGCCTGGTGGCCGACGACGCGGTGGAGTTGCGGCGCATCTCCGGCCAGCTGATGGGCACCGCTCCGGAGGTCATCCGCAATTACATCGAGCTGCGGGGCATCGGCGTCATCGACGTGCGCCAGCTCTTCGGCGTCCGGGCCATCAAGAACGAGGCCCAGCTGGATCTCGTGGTGAATTTCGAGCCCTGGGACAGCAACAAGTTCTATGACCGCCTGGGCATCGAGGATCATTTCATCGACATCCTGGACATCCAGGTCCCCATCGTCACCATCCCGGTGCGGCCGGGCCGGAACCTCGCCAGCATCGTCGAGGTGGCGGCCATGAACAACCGCCACCGGAAATTCGGCTACAACGCGGCGGAGGAGCTGGCGAAGAAAGTGGACGCCCGGGCGGACGGGAAACTGTGAGGGAGGACAGGGCCATGTATATCGGCATCGACGTAGGCGGCACGAACCTGAAGGCGGGCCTCGTGGACGAGGCGGGCGCTATCGTGAAGGCGGAGCGGGTCCCCCTGGACTTCCAGGGCCCGGAGCCCTTCGCGGCGGCCCTGGCGGAGCTGGCGGGGAAGGTGTGGCAGGAGGGCGTCCAGTGGGTGGGCGTGGGCCTGCCCGGCGCGGTGGACGGCGGCGACGTGCTCTTCACCACCAACATCCCTATGGAGGACGTGCCCCTGGAGGCGCTGTTCCGCCGCCATCTGGACCTGCCGCTGCTGCTGGGCAACGACGCGGACTGCGCCGCGGCGGGCGAGTTCTTCAGCGGCGCGGGCCGGGGGGCCCGGGACCTCGTCGTGGTGACCCTGGGCACCGGCGTGGGCTGCGGAGCGATCTTGGACGGGAAGCTCCGGGGCGGCGCGGCCTCCAGCGAGGCGGGGCATATCGTCATCTGCCAGGACGGCGAGCCCTGCAACTGCGGCCGCCGGGGCTGCTGGGAGCGCTATGCCTCCGCCACCGGCCTGATCCAGCAGACGGAGCGGGCCATGGAGGCCCATCCGGAGAGCGCGCTCCACGCCTTCGCCGCGGAGCGCGGCGTGGAGGGCCGGACGGCTTTCCAGGCGGCGGAGGCGGGGGACGAGACCGCCCTGGCCGTCTGCCGGCAGTACGCGGGCTATCTGGCCAGCGGCCTGGTGAGCCTGATCAACGTCCTGCGCCCGGAGGTCGTGGCCATCGGCGGCGGCGTGGCGGGGGCGCCGGAGCGTCTGCTGCTGGAGCCGGTGCGGGAGATCGTGGACCGGGAGTCCTTCGCCAGCCACGGGGGCCGGAGGACCCGGGTCGTCACGGCGGAGCTGGGGAACGACGCGGGCATCATCGGCGCGGCCATGCTGGGCCGGGTGCTCTGAGGCGCGTGCCCTTGCATGGCTCGGGGCCTCCCGGCGGCTTTGCCGCCTCGGGGCCCCGCATGTCCGGCGGACCGGGAGCGCCCCGGCCCGCCGGACGGATTGCGCCCGCCGCGCGGCGGCGGAGAGCGGACTTATCGGAAGATCGAGATCGGCAGCAGGGAGGCCCTTGTATGGATTGGGTGAAACAGCTTGACGAACGAGCGGCGGCGCTTTTGCCGGACGTGCCGCTTTTGGAAGAGGAACCGATGGCGAAGCACACCTCCTTCCGGGTGGGCGGCCCGGCGAAGCGGATGGCGTTCCCGGAGAGGGGGGAGCAGCTGGTGCTGCTGCTGTCCATCGCCCGGGAGTGCGGGGCCCGGCCCTTGGTGATCGGCAACGGCACGGACCTGCTGGCCCCGGACGAGGGGGTGGACCGGCTGATCGTCGGCACCGGCCGCCTCAGCCGCCTGGAGGCGGGGGAGGAGCCGGGCAGCCTCGTCGCGGAGGCCGGCGTCCCCCTGGCCCGGCTGGCGGACTTCGCCTGCAGCCAGGGACTGACGGGCCTGGAGTTCGCCCATGGCATCCCGGGCACGGTGGGCGGCGGCGTGTATATGAACGCCGGGGCCTACGGCGGGGAGCTGGCGCAGGTGGTCGGCCGCGTGACGGTGCTCTTCCCGGAGGAGGGCGTGGAGACCCTGTCCGGGGAGGCGCTGGCCTTCGGCTACCGCCGGAGCTTCCTCACGGACCGCCCGGGAGCGGTGCTGCTGTCCGCGGTGTTCCATCTGTCCCCCGGCGATCCGGCGGCGATCCGGGAGACCATGCGGGAGCTGATGGCGAAGCGCAGGGCCAGCCAGCCCCTGGAATGGCCCAGCGCGGGGAGCACCTTCAAGCGCCCGGAGGGCCACTTCGCCGGGACCCTCATCGACCGGTGCGGCCTGAAGGGCCTGACGGTGGGCGGGGCCCAGGTGTCGGAGAAGCACGCGGGCTTCGTGATCAATCGGGGCGGCGCTACCTGCGCCGACGTCCGGGGACTGATCCGGAAGATCCAGGAGACGGTCTATGAGGAGACCGGGGTCCGCCTGGAGCCGGAGGTCGGATTCATAGATTGAATGTTTGTTGGGGGGCGTTATCATGGAGATCCTGATCATCTCCGGCCTTTCCGGCGGGGGGAAGAGCAAGGCGGCGTCCTTCCTGGAGGACAGCGGCTTTTATATCGTGGACAATATGCCCGCCGCCATGATCTTGAAATTCGCGGAGTTCTGCGCCGCAGGCGGCGGACGCTACGCCCGCGTGGCCCTGGTGTACGACGTGCGGACGGCGGAGTCCTTCACGGAGCTCTTCGGCGTGCTCGATCAGCTGCGGGGCATGGAGGCCACCTGCCGGATGCTGTTCCTGGAGGCGTCCCCGGCGGCCATCATCAAGCGCTATAAGGAGACCCGCCGCCGCCATCCTCTGGAGAAGGAGTCCGATTCCCTGGAGGAGGCCGTGGAGAAGGAGCGGGAGCTGATGGAACCGGTCAAGGAACGGGCGGACTTCGTGATCGACACGACCCGGCTCTCCACCGCCCGCCTGCGGCGGGAGCTCCTCCGCCTCTTCGACGGGGAGGGGGAGCAGGCGGGCATGAGCGTGAGCGTCACTTCCTTCGGCTTCAAGTACGGCCTCCCGCTGGAGGCCGATCTGGTGCTGGACGTGCGGTTCATGCCGAACCCCTTCTATATCGAGGAGCTGCGTCATCAGACCGGCCTGGACGGGCCGGTGGCGGACTATGTGTTCAGCTTCCAGCAGACCCGGGATTTCCTCCGCAGGGTGGAAGACCTCCTGTCGTTCACCCTGCCGCTTTACGCGGAGGAGGGGAAGACCGGCCTGGTCATCGCCGTGGGCTGCACCGGCGGGCACCACCGCTCCGTGGCCATCGCCCACGCGCTGTCGGAGTTCGTCCGGCGGCAGGGCTACCGGACGGCGGAGCACCACCGGGACATGGAACGGGCAGTTTAGAAAGGAGCCCTATGGGATATCGACCTTACCGCACGCCCCGGGGACAGGGGCCCCGGATCGCCGTCATCGGCGGCGGCCACGGCCTGTCCAACATGCTCCGGGGCCTGAAGGACTATACGGAGGATCTCTCCGCCATCGTCACGGTGGCGGACGACGGCGGCGGCTCCGGCGTGCTGCGCCAGGACCTGGGGATGCCCCCGCCGGGGGACATCCGCAACTGCCTGGAGGCCCTGGCCAATACGGAGCCGCTGATGAAGCAGCTGATCGATTACCGCTTCCAGGAGGGGACCCTGGCCGGGCAGAGCTTCGGCAACCTCTTCCTGGCGGCGCTGAACGGCATCTCCCCCAGCTTCGACGCGGCGGTCCGGCGGATGAGCGAGGTCCTGGCCATCACCGGCCGGGTCCTGCCCGTGACCACCGCCGACGTGCAGCTGGAGGCGGAGTTCGAGAACGGCGCCTCCGTCATCGGCGAGTCCAAGATCTCCTACTGCAAGAAGAAGGAGGACTGCCGCATCACCAAGGTGCGCCTGCTGCCGGAGCACCCCAAGGCCCTGCCGGAGGCGCTGGCCGCCATCGATGCGGCGGACATGATCGTCCTGGGGCCCGGGAGCCTCTACACCAGCATCATCCCGAACCTCCTGGTGGACGGCATCGTGGAGGCGATCCGGGCGTCCTCCGCCTTGAAGGTCTATGTCTGCAACGTCATGACCCAGGAGGGGGAGACCGAGGGCTATACCGCCTCGGACCACATCGCGGCCCTCTTCCAGCACTCGGTGGAGGGGCTGTTCCACCTGTGCCTGGTGAACTCCTCGCCCATCCCGGAGGGCGTAGCGGCCCGCTATGCCGAGGAGGGGGCGGAGATGCTTCGCTACGACACGGACCGCTGCGCCGCCCTGGGGGTGGAGCTGGTCAGCCGCCCCATCATCATGGTGCAGGACGGCTTCGTCCGCCACCATCCCGACCGGCTGGCCCAGGAGCTGATCTTGCTCCACGCGGAGCGGAACGTCCGCATCGCGGGCGGACGCTACTGCAAGGAATAAGGCTTTATATGGACTGATCTCAGAGAGGAGGACGGCGGGTGTCCTTTTCCTTCGACACGAAGAACGAACTGTGCAGGCTGCCGGTGCAGCGGCGCTGCTGCGCCCAGGCGGAGGCTTACGGCATCCTGCTCTACTGCCATACCTTCAGCTCCTCCGAGGTCCGCATCATCACGGCGAACCCCAATCTCGCCGCCCGGCTCCCGAAGCTGTTCCACCGGGCCTTCGACCTGCGCTTCGACCGGCAGCCCGCCGTCGAGGAGGGGCGGAAGATGGTCTTCCAGATCACGGAGCGGGAGAAGCTGGACCACATCATCGACCTCCTGGGCTATGCGCCCCGGCAGAGCCTAGCCCTCCACATCAACTTCGCCATGCTGGAGGAGGACCATTGCCGGGCGGCGTTCCTCCGGGGGTGCTTCTTCGCCGGGGGGAGCATCACGGATCCCTCCAAGCGCTACCACCTGGAGCTGACCAGCTCCCACCTCCAGGCCAGCCGGGAGCTGGAGGTGCTCCTCCGGGAGAGCGGATACCCGCCCAAGAGCGTCGCCCGGAACGGGAGCTCCGTCACCTATTTCAAGCAGAGCGACCAGATCGAGGATTTCTTGACCCTCATCGGCGCGCCGGTAGCGGCGATGGAGATCATGTCCACCAAGCTGGAGAAGGGCCTGCGGAACAGCGTGAACCGCCGGCTGAACTGCGACAGTGCGAACCTGGACAAGGCGGTGGAGGCCGCCCAGAGCCAGGGGGAGGCCATCCGGAAGCTCCAGGCGGCGGGGCGGCTCATGGAGCTGCCGGACAAGCTCCAGCAGACGGCGGCGCTGCGGCTGGAGTTCCCGGAGCTGAGCCTGTCCGAGCTGGCGGAGGAGTTCGATCCGCCGGTGACGAAGTCCTGCCTGAACCACCGGCTCCGGAAGCTGGTGGAGCTGGCGGAAGGACTTTGACCCCCACATGTGATGCGTGAAGCGGTATCGCTTTACAGAGATGACAGGAGGATGCTTTTACGATGCCAGAGATGCGGGAGTGGGCCCTCCGGTACCCCATGGACCGGGAGCCCTCTATGGAGGAGATCGACCGCTATGTGGACGGGCCCCTTTGGCCGGAGCTGCGGCGGTACTTCAAGGACGCTTACGGGGCGGAGCCCCAGATGGGATACAGCCGGTGCGGCCTGGAGCCGGGATGGAACGTGAAGTTCAGGAAGGGGAGCAGGCCCCTGGCGACCGTGTATCTCCGGCCGGGCTATGTGACGGCGATGATCTCCGTCGCGCCAAAAGACGAGGCCGCGGCGGAGCGGGTCCTCCCGCTCTGTACGGAGCGCACCCGGACGCTGTACCGGGAGACGGCGTCCTCGAAGATGGGGCGCTGGCTGATGATCGACCTGACTTCCCCGGAGATCTTGGAGGACATCAAGGCCCTGCTGGCCCTCCGGGCGAGGCCGGCTGCGAGATGAGAGAGGGGAGGTGAGGCCCCATGGCCTTCGTGCACCTGCATGTGCATACGGAATACAGCCTCCTGGACGGCGCGTGCCGCATCCGGGACCTGCCGAAGATCGTGAAGGGGATGGGCCAGACGGCCTGCGCGATCACCGATCACGGGGTCATGTACGGTGCGGTGGATTTCTACCGGGCCTGCAAGGCGGAGGGGATCGAGCCCATCATCGGCTGCGAGGTCTACGTGGCCCCGGAGGGCCGGACCCGGTTCGACAAGGTCCACGAGTTCGACGCGGAGAGCCGCCACCTGGTCCTCCTCTGCGAGGACGAGGAGGGGTACCGCAACCTCTCCTACCTGGTCTCCATGGGCTGGACGGAGGGCTTCTACATCCGGCCCCGGATCGACCTGTCCCTCCTGCGGGAGCACAGCAGGGGACTGATCGCCCTGTCCGCCTGCCTGGCGGGGGAGATCCCCCGGCGGCTGCGGAACGGGGAGTATGAGAACGCCAAGCGCTATGCCCTGGAGCTGGCGGGGATCTTCGGCCCGGACCATTTCTATCTGGAGCTCCAGGACCACGGCATCCGGGATCAGGCCGTGGTGGATCGGGGGATCTTGAAGATCCACCAGGAGACGGGCCTGCCCATGGTCTGCACCAACGACGCTCACTACCTGCGGAAAGAGGACGCGGAGGCCCACGACGTGCTGCTTTGCATCCAGACCGGCAAGACCCTGGACGACGAGGACCGGATGCGCTACGAGCCCCGGAACTTCTACCTCCGGAGCGAGGAGGAGATGGCGGAGCTCTTCGCCGGCTATGAGGGCGCGCTGGAGAACACGGTGAAGATCGCGGGGATGTGCCATATGGACTTCATCTTCGGCAAGTACCACCTGCCGGAGTTCCAGCTCCCGCCGGGCTACGACAGCTTCTCCTATTTGAAGGAGCTCTGCGACGAGGGCTACCGGGCCCGCTACGGCAGGGACGAGGCCCATCGGGAGCAGCTGGAGTACGAGCAGGACATGATCGAGAAGATGGGCTTCACGGACTACTTCCTCATCGTCTCCGACTTCGTCCGCTACGCCCGGAGCGCAGGCATCCCCGTGGGGCCGGGCCGGGGCAGTGCGGCGGGATCCATGGTCAGCTACTGCCTCCACATCACGGACATCGACCCGGTGAAGTACGGCCTCTATTTCGAGCGGTTCCTGAACCCGGAGCGGGTGAGCATGCCGGATATCGACATGGATTTCGGCGACACCCGCCGGGGCGAGGTCATCGAATACGTCCGCCGGAAGTACGGCGAGGACCATGTGGCCCAGATCGTGACCTTCGGCACCATGGCCGCCCGGGGCGTGGTCCGGGACGTGGGCCGGGTGATGAACCTGCCTTACGCCGAGGTGGACCAGATCGCCAAGCAGATCCCCAATCCCCCCGGCTCCCACATCACGCTGGCCGAGGCCCTGCGCCTGACGAAGTCACTCAGCGACCTCTATGGCAGCGACGAGACGGTGAAGCGCCTGATCGACACCGCCCGGATGCTGGAGGGGATGCCCCGGAACGCCTCCACCCACGCCGCTGGCGTGGTCATCACGAAACGGCCCGTCTACGAATATGTGCCGCTGGCGCGGAACGACGACATCGTGGTCTGCCAATACGGTATGGTGACGCTGGAGGAGCTGGGCCTGCTCAAGATGGACTTCCTGGCCCTCCGGAACCTGACGGTGCTGGAGGACGCGGTACAGCTCCTGAAAGAGCGCCAGCCGGGGTTCCGCCTGGAGGACATCCCGGAGGACGACCCGGCGACCTATGAGATGCTGGCGGCGGGGAAGACCTCCGGCGTGTTCCAGATGGAGTCCACCGGCATGACCGGCGTGTGCATGGGGCTGAGGCCCCGGAGCATCGAGGACATCACCGCCATCATCGCCCTCTACCGCCCGGGCCCCATGGACTCCATCCCCCAGTTCCTGGAGTGCGCGCACGACCCGCAGAAGGTGAAGTACGACCACCCCCTGCTGGAGCCCATCCTGGCCAACACCTATGGCTGCATCGTCTACCAGGAGCAGGTCATCAAGATCTTCCAGGTCCTGGCCGGGTATTCCCTGGGACAGGCGGACATGGTCCGCCGGGCCATGAGCAAGAAGAAGGCGAAAGACCTGGAGAAGGAGCGCGAGGCGTTCCTGCACGGTGACAAGGGGAGGGGCATCACAGGCTGCGCCGCCAACGGGATACCGGAGGAGACCGCCCGGCGGATCTACGATAAGATCTACGATTTCGCGGAGTACGCCTTCAACAAGGCCCACGCCGTCAGCTACGCGGTGGTGGCCTACCAGACGGCTTATTTCAAATGCCACTACACCCGGGAGTACATGGCGGCGCTGCTGACCAGCGTCCTGGACAACTCCGACAAGGTGGCGGGCTATATCAACGAATGCCGGGACATCGGCATCGCCCTCCTGCCGCCGGACATCGACCGCTCTTTGGACCGCTTCACCGTGGAGGAGGGGGGCATCCGCTTCGGGCTGGTGGCCATCAAGAACATCGGCCGGGGCTTCATCCAGGCCGTCATGAAGGAGCGGGAGGAGAACGGCGCGTTCGCGTCCCTCCACGACTTCTGCCGCCGGATGGCGGGCAGCGACATGAACAAGCGGGCGGTGGAGAACCTGATCCGGGCCGGCGCCTTCGATTCCACCGGGGCCCGCCGCTCCCAGCTGATCCAGGTCTATGAGAAGGTGCTGGACGCCGCCGCCGCCCGGCAGCGGCAGAACCTGGAGGGGCAGATGGATTTCTTCAGCCTCGCCGCCCCCGGCGGGCTGCCCGCCGCCGGAGAGGATCCCCACCTGCCGGACATCCCGGAGTTCACCGCGCAGGAGCGGATGAACATGGAGAAGGAGACCACGGGCCTCTACCTCTCCGGGCATCCGATGGACGCCTATCGGGACATCGTGCGGCGGCTGCGGGTCCCGCAGATCGGCGCGGTCATGGAGGACTTCGCGCAGGAGACCGGGCCCGGCCGCTTCGCCGACGGGCAGTACCTGACCCTGGCCGGCGTGGTGACCTCCAGCAAGACCAAGACCACGAAGAACAACTCGCTGATGGCCTATGTGGTCCTGGAGGACGAGACCGGGTCCATCGAGATGCTGTGCTTCAGCAGGACCCTGGACCTCTGCGGCTCCTACCTCCGGGAGAACCAGGCCGTGGTGGTGAAGGGGAAGCTGTCCGTCCGGGACGAGAAGTCCCCGCAGCTCATGTGCGACTCCGCCTATCCGCTGGAGATGGCGGAGGCGGGCGCGCCCGCCCGGCCCCCCGCCGCGGCGCCGGGCAAGCTGGTGGAGGGGGAGACGCTGTACCTGAAGTTCCCCTCGCTGGAGGACCCCAGCGTCCGGCACATGAAGCTGGTGTTCACCATGTTCCCCGGCACGACCCAGGTGAAGATGGTCATGGCGGACACCCGGAAGATGTTCGGCACCCAGGTGCTGCTACACCGGGCCCTGATCCGGGAGGCCCGGGAGACCCTGGGGGAGGAAAACGTCGTGGTGAAGTGAACGAGGCGCGGGTACGGGACGGTCCCGCACCCGCGCCGGCTCGCCGGAAGAAGAGGCGCACGCGCTGCGAGAGGGGCCCCCGCGGGGGCCCCCTCTCGTTTTCGATCGGGCGTTTTTCACGGCGCGTCCGGCAAGAGGAGCTGGATGATCTGGCCGTAGAGCTCCTCCGGGGAGCTCTCGAAACGCTTCGCCACCGCCTTGGCCTGGGCCTGGTCCACCATCATCAGACGCAGGTCCATGACACCGCCCTTGTCGTCGTTCAGGGTCAGCTTCACCGTGTAGGTGCCGTTGGGCCGCCGCTCGACGGAGGAGCGCACCTGCCGCTGCCGGCGGAGCTTGCGGTTCCACGCCTCCAAATCCCGGTCGCAGCGCCGGCGGACGGAGTAGGGGAGGCTGGACTCGCAGATGGCGCTGTTCCTGCGGCCCTTCTCCGTGAGGGCGTAGAGGCCGCTGTCCGAGAGGGTCATGTGCTCCGTGCGGACCAGGTCGGCCAGGCAGTCGGAGAAGTCGAAGTAGTCGATGGCGTCGTCGCAGAGGGCCAGGTCCAAGATCGTGTCGAAGGGCACGGGCTCGATGACCCTGGCGGCGATGTAGAGGATGAGGAATTTGATCTCCAGCTTGTCTTGGATGAAACCCGGCATAGCGGCACCTCCTTGGGATAGTCCCAAGGCTATTATACTCCAGATCCGGTGGGATCGTATAGGGGGAGATCGAAATTTGGCAGATCTTGTCTTGACGCACCCACAGGATGTTGGTATCATAAGGGAGCGAGATCGAAAAAGAAAGGCGGCGGCGAGATGAAAAAGAGGACGCTCGCGTTATCCCTGGCGGTGTGGATGATATTGGCCCTGGCGGCCTGCGGGGAGGACCCGGAGCCGGAGCCCGCTCCTGAGCCTGCGGGACAAGAGGAGCCGGCCGTCCCGGAGCCGGAGCCGGATCCAGGGCCCCAGGTCCCGGCGGGGACCGACCCGCTGACGGGCCTGCCCATGGAGCCGGTATATGAGGACAGCCGGCCCATCGCCATCATGCTGAACAACCTGAAGGCCGCGCAGCCCCAGCTGGGCATCTCCCAGGCGGACATCATCTATGAGGTCCCGGTGGAGGGCGGCATCACCCGGATGCTCTGCCTGTACCAGTCGGTGGAGGACGTGGGGATCCTGGGCAGCGTCCGCTCCGCCCGGCCCTACTTCGTGGAACTGGCCCTGGGGCATGACGCCGTCTATGTCCACGCCGGCGGCAGCCAGGAGGCGTACGCCGACCTGCGGGACTGGAAGGTGGACCACATGGACGGCGTCCGGGGCGGCGACGACGCGCAGATCTTCTGGCGGGATCCGGACCGGCGGAGGGAAAACGGCTATGAGCACAGCCTGATCACCTCCGGCGAGAAGATCCTGGAGTACCTGGCGAAGGGGAAGATCGCGACGGAGCATGCGAGCGGCTGGGACTATCCCCAGGACTTCAAAGAGGACGGGACCCCGGCGGGAGGGGAGCCGGCGGAGCATATCGAGGTCCGCTTCTCCGGCTATAAGACCGGCACCTTCGACTACGACGCCGCCAGCGGGAGATACCTGGTGGGACAGTACGGGAAGGAGCACGTCGACGGCAGCACCGGCGATCAGGTCAGCGTGACGAACGTGCTGGTGCTGGAGACCTCTACCACCGTCCTGGACGACGTGGGCCGGCTCCGGGTCCGGACCACCGGCGAAGGGGAGGGGCTGTATTCCTGCGGCGGCAGGGCGGTCCCCATCCGGTGGAGCCGGGAGGACCGGGACCATCCCTTCTCCTATACGCTGGAGGACGGGAGCCCCCTGGTCCTGGGACAGGGGAGCAGCTACGTGTGCATCATGAGCCCCAAGACCAGCACGGTGGGATACCAGTGAGAGGGGAGCGGCCCGTCCCGGGATCGGGACGGGCCGCTCGGTCTGTCGAAAAACGTGGAGAGCGCATCGACGGGAAGGGAGGCCATGTGCGGGAGACCCAGGAAGGACCTCCTGCGCCATTTAGATCCGTAAGTTTTCCGAACTTCAAAAAAGTCCGGAAAACTTACTCAGCCTGTCGAAAAGACATCCTCGACAGGCTGAGAGGACCGTCCCGATCCCGGGACGGTCCTCGTTCGCTCATCTATGGCAGGCGCAGCAGCATTCCTCGTAATTCTCGGGCATCCGCACCGTGTTGGGCGGGAAGAACTCGCCCACCGGGAAGGAGATGTTCCGGAAGATGCCGCAGGGGTCCTCGCTGCCGCTGCCGCAGGCGCACTCCTTGTCGGGCATGCAGTAGTCATACACGGGCACCAGGAGCTGGGAGTCCCGCTCCAGGCGGACGATGGAGAACTGGCCCAGGGTGACGTAGATGCGGCGGCTGTCGTCCCCGCTGGAGAGCTCCCCGCCGAAGCAGCTGTTGACGAAGGAGGGCACCTCGCACAGGTCGCAGTCACAGTCCCGCTTGCCGCAGCAGTCCATGATCCGGGCGTCCAGGACGATGGGATCCACGGCCTCCACCACGGCGATGGGCAGGTTGGAGCGGCTCATGAGCTGCAGGTCCGGCTCGCCGGTGCGGAGCTCGGAGGAGAAGATCTTGGCGTTGCCCTCGCTGCCGAACAGGATGGCCCGCTTGTCGAACACGCACAGGCCCTCTACGGTGACGGGGGCGGGGCAGCTCAGGTAAGCCTGGAGGGTGACGGAGTAGAAGAAGCGCATGTCGACGGTGTAGAAGCCCCGGTTGAAGCTGACGGGCTCCACGTCGACGTAGACATAAAGGAGCTTGGCGCTGCCGCCCTTGACGGACAGCGCGCGGTCGATGACGTCCACATACTGGAGCTTGGGGTAGAAGCGCAGGTCTTCGATGCAGTCTTTATCTCGGCAGGAATCGTAGATCTTCCTGGTATGGATGCAAACCGCCTCTCGGATGCCGCTGAGGTCCTCCACGGGACCGGGCATGACTTTCTCGGGCATTGCAATACCTCCTAATAAGTAACTGGGTGAAAGGATGGGACCCTCTCAATCCAGTGTATGCGCCATCGCCCCGGAGGTGAGGGGGGAGATGCGCCGCCGTTCATGGACGATCCAGCTCCCTGCGCAGCAGGGAATAGATGCAATAGGAATGGACCGCCCCGTTCTTATAGATGCCGTCCCGCATGGTGCCCTCATAGGTGAAGCCCGCCTTCTCCAGCACCCGCCGGGAGCCCAGGTTATCGGCGAAGGGCTCGGCGAAGATGCGGATGATATCGAAACGCTCGAAAGCCTCCCGGCAGATCTGCCGCACCGCCGCCGTCATCACGCCCTGGCCCCAGTGCTCCTGCGCCAGCCAGTAGCCCAGCTCGGCGGACTTCTCATACACGTCGTCCTTCACGAAGACGCCGATGCTCCCGGCGGCCCTCCCGCCGATCAGGATGCCCCGCGTGAGCTGCCGTCCCCCTTCCTTGGAAACGCAGTCGCCCACGAACCATTCGGCGTCCGCCAGGGTGTAGGGGGTCGGGAAGACGTTCCGCAGGTTCGCCGCGATCTTGGGATCGTTGGCCGCGGAGGCGACGTCTCCTGCATCCTCCAGCTGCCAGGGCCTCAAAACGAATGGGATCATCTCGCACCTCCAAAACATGTGATCCTTACCATCATACTACGAGAGGCGGCCCCTGTCAAACGCGTCCGCCCGCCGGACACGGGGGAGGGGCGGAAAGTTCTGAAGTTTGTCAATAGTATTTGGAAAATTTCCATGCAAAAGATATTTACTAGGAGGCTAGGGGGCGGGGAAAGGGCAAACTTCCGCCCAGCGTTCCCTGGGGGTCTTGCCGTCCAGGGAGCGGCGGGGGTAGTCGTTGAGCCAGTCCTGGACGTTGTTGCAGTCCTGTTGTGTGAGCTTGGAGAAGTCGGAGCCTTTGGGGAAGAAACGGCGTATCATACGGTTCATGCGCTCATTGGAGCCACGTTCGCAGGAGGTGTACGGGTGGCAGTAGTAGACGGGGGCTATTTTCTTCATGCTGGCGTAATCCTGAAACTCGGAGCCGTTGTCTACGGTGAGGCTCTTTATGAACTTGGCCCTGCCCTGGCGTTTCAGGCGGTTTAGGGCCCTAGTGACGGAGGCCGTGGTTTTGTCTTTCAGCTTTAGGATGAGCTCATATCTGGTGAGGCGTTCGGTGAGGACGAGACAGGTTTGATTTTTGCCCTTGGCCCGGCCTATCACGGTATCCATTTCCCAATGGCCCCAGGTGGTGCGGGAGGCGATTTCCTTTGGGCGCTTCTCTATGCTAGTGCCTTTGGGATGCCGGGCGGGCTTGGTCTTTGTTTGTTTCTTGTTTGGTTTGGGCTTCTTCTCTGGAAGGTGCTTACTTGTGAGGTTTGGGAAGTAGAGGCCGGAATCTATGTAACGGTAGAGGGTATTTATGGAGATGGTCCAGGCGTGGGTTTTGGCCCAGCGTTTCAGGGCGGCGTAGGGGCTGGCCTTGTGGTTTATAATTTGGTCCTCTATGAAATGGATGAAGGTCCAGTTGTTGCCGAGCTTTGGAGGGCGGCCCTTAGCGGTTTGCTTATAATCGTAATCCTGCTGGGCGATATCGGCGGAATAGCGCCAATGGTCTACGAGGTTTTTATCTGTATGCCAATAGCCGCCACGGTTGAACTCGTAGTAGACGGTGGAGAGACTGCAACCGATATCGCTGGCAAGCTGTTTCTTTGTCAGATGGTGCTGGTGCTTCTCTATGTAAAGCCTGTCCATGTACGTGATTTTCGTCATTTTACTCTCCTCTTTCCTTTTGTGAGTGCGCAGGGCATCGGAAGGGGGCGCAGGGGCGCAAGGCATACAAAGCAAGCATTTTTGCTTTACGGAGTGCGGCTATGCGCACGGGGCCGGGCGGGCGGCTGGGCTTGGCGGCGGGCGGTTCGAGGGTGCGGCGGGGAACTCGCCGGACCCGCCGGGAACACGCTTCGCGTATCCTTGGAGGGGCTGGGAGCGGCTGGGGGAGGCGTGAGGGCATGGGAAAGCCGCCTGGGGTCCCGTGGGGTGGGATTCCAGGCGGCTTGGCTTAGGCAAGTTCCATATCCAGGCCACAGTCACCACAGATTATGTTGACGGCCTTGGTAGCTCTTACGGAGTTGCCGCAACATGGGCACACGTATTTCCGGGTACTGGAGGGCTTGGGCTCTTTGGGGTCCTTGGGGGTCCAGGAGCGGTGGGCGGTCAGCTTGCCGTTCCAATGCTGGCGGGCGCAGAGGGAGCGGAGTTCTTTTGTGGGCTGGGTGATACTCCAGCCGATGCGCTTGTCGTATTCGATGGAAAGGGCCCGCTTTTCGGCTTCCTGCTTGAAGCGGCTGTTATGGTAGGTGCCGTTCCGGCTGGTGTCCTTGATTCCGTTTTGGTCACAGTACATATGGGTCATTTCGTGAACGAGGGTTGCGATGACGTTGGCCGTGGGGCGGTCCAGGCTTTCGGCTCCCAGGTTGATTTCTCGGAAGCCCTTGCCCTGCCGGGGGGCTGTCCATGCGTCGTAGGTGGTATAATGGCCGAAGGTGCCGGGGGTGGACTGGATGGTGATGAGGGGCTTTGAAAGTGTATTTTCAAAATATTCCTTGTTCAGCACGTCGAAGGCGTCTTCCAGGAATTTCGTGGCTTGGCTGATGGTCATGGTAAGGGCTCCTTTCTCTTTTTGTTCGTGTAGGTTCAAAGGGGAATATCT
This sequence comes from uncultured Oscillibacter sp., assembly GCF_910584465.1. Lineage (GTDB taxonomy): Bacteria > Bacillota > Clostridia > Oscillospirales > Oscillospiraceae > Oscillibacter. The sequence goes on along the minus strand of NZ_CAJUBK010000015.1, from coordinate 23,563 downwards.
TCACAAAAATGCGGGCAGATGTCACAGCACTCCGGATGTAGGCAGAAATCGCAGGACGATAAATTCAAAATTTCCTCGTTATCAGGGTTCATAGCGGCTTCCTTTCCGGGCTGGGGCCCTGGGTGGTTTTTTTGGGGAAGGACAAATACCGGGCCAAGACATATGACCGCATTGAATTGCAAGTCCCCAAGGGGACCCGTGAGGAATGGCGGACGCTGGCGGAGGCGGAGGGCAAGAGCCTGACGGCTTATATCGTCGACTGCGTGAAGCGTGCCGCCGAGAACGGCGAAAGCGAAGCCCCGGAGGATTGACCTTCCGGGGCCTTTGCGGTTGTTACCATTCCTGCCACACTTTCTCCGGCAGGGGTTTACGGCTGTACGTGTTGAACAGTTTCCAGAGGGGCGGGCAAAAAATCAGCTTTGTGCCCAGGGGCTTCCAGAAGTATTCATCAATGATCTGGTGCGTGTTCTGGTCGATGCCGACACGGCGGCTTATCTCCTTGCGTTCGATGAAGAACGGGAGGATAGAACTGCGGACAAGGTAGATGTGGCGGGCCAGCTTGCGTATTTTAATATCCATGTCCAGGCCCTGGGAGAAGAAATCCACGTCCATTTGATAATGCCGATGATACTTGTAGAAGTAGATTTCCTCATCGGTCATTTTCATTTTGCGGTTATCGTAATCAAGGCCCGCTTCATCCCAAATCAGACGGCCATCGCAGAGCATGGTATGTCCGATATCGGCTTTATCCACCTTCATGGTCCCGGTAATGGGGACGTTGGAATAGACCTTACGGCCACGCTTCATATCCGTTTTAGACAGGTAAGCCGCCATGGTAGTCTTTCCGGCACCGGGGATGCCGAAGTACAGGGAAAGGGCGTAGCCCTTGCGCTTCTTCCGTTTGGGTTTCGGAGAAGAAAAGGCGGGCCACTGGAATTTTAAGTCAGGCAGTTTCATCGATTTTGTTCCTACACTTTCAAAGGATGAAGGGAGGGGCGGCAAACTTCGTTTTTGCCGCCCCTCCCCTCTAGATCAGGCACGGGCAGAGAGCAGACGCTTGAACATCGTCACGCCCAGGCCGCACAGGGGGATACCCACACAGGCCAGGAACAGGATGGGCTCAGAGCCGACGGTGGAGGCGATGGTGCCGACCCAGCCGATAGCGGCCTCAAAGACAGAGCCCACATTGGTGATCATGCCGGACAGGGAAGTGGTGGTAGTCGTAGGGTCCATGATAATACTCCTTTCGTTTCAATTTTGGGAAAGCAATATCTTGACCGCTTTGCACACAGCGCAGAAGCAGAAAAGACCGAAGAGGTAGGAAATGGGGGGCGCGGAGAGGAAGTCACAGACGAGGCTTAGCATCGCCGTAGAGAACTCTATCATTTCAGACATTTTTGAAGAACACCCCCAGCAATTTGAACAGGGACCACAGGACAATGATGAACAGAAGCACTCCGGCTATCCAGTTGAAGTCCATCCCGGCAACGCCGGGGACGTACTGGTCATAGGAAACGCTGGTGCCGTCGGAGAGGTACTCCGTTACGGTTTGGGTCCGGGGCTGGTATTCGCCGAACAGACGGGCGGTGATATCGGCAAGAGTACCGGAGGCACGGTCCAGGGAATCGCCGCCGATGGAGTATGTAGAGTAAGGGGCCATGGTGGGCTCCTGCTGGACGGTATAGAGGGAATCCGGGGCGAAGCCGCCGAAATCAGGGAGAACGCCCGGGAGAGTGCCGGGGAGGGCATCAGGAGGGGCGGAGGGCTCCGGGGTGGGTTCAGGCTCCGGGACGGGTTCAGGCTCCGGGGCGGGTTCAGGCTCCGGGGCGGGCTCGGGCTCCGGGGCGGGCTCGGGCTCCGGGGCGGGTTCAGGCTCCGGGGCAGGTTCAGGCTCCGGGGCGGGCTCGGGCTCCGGGACAGGTTCGGGCTCCGGGGCGGGTTCAGGCTCCGGGACGGGTTCAGGCTCGGGGGCGGGCTCGGGCTCCGGGGCGGGCTCGGGCTCCGGGGCGGGCTCGGGCTCCGGGGCGGGTTCGGGCTCCGGAGCAGGTTCGGGCTCCGGAGCCGTATCCTCATAAGCGGGGGAATCGGTATCGCTGGAATCTCCGTCCAGGTCCTCCGCATAGGCCGTGACGCTAAGGCATAGGACCAGGGCCAGGAACAGGGCAAGGTATTTCTTCATCTTCATCACCTTTAAAATTCGTCGTTTTTTCTTGCGTCGGATATCGTGAGCTCTCCGCCCTTGGAATTGCCGTAGCCCTTGAATTGGGAGGACAGCCAGTCCGCCATGTCCATGGAATCATCCATGCTGAAATGCCAGCCGAAAATGTAGGACAGGACACGGAAGCCGAAGGAAACCATGAGGAGGCCCACCAGGAGGGCGGCGACGGAGAAACCCACGCCGGGGATGTCCGTTTCCGTCAGGAGCTTCCAGCCGCCCTCCAGGATTGCGCCGATGACCTGCAATGCGTCGTTCATGGGGCTTCCCTCCTTTTTTGAAAGTGCAGATTCAATAGCCGGGGATGTACTCCAGAATGAATTTCAGGAGGCGGAGGAAGAACAGGAGACCGAAGCCTACGAAGGCCATGGAGCAGACGCAGAACAGCGGGTAGGGCATCCAGAGGAAACAGGCGCGAATCAAGGTCCAGAGCATGAGGGACCTCCTTTACATGAGCCAGCGTATCATTCCCAGGAGAATGACCATGCCGAAGGATACATAGGCCAGCATTTGGACCACCATGGGGAGCAGGTCCCAGAACTGGCGGAAGAACATCATGAAATCGACGACGGCGGAGAGCATCACGTCGAGAGCGTTTAAGAGGCCCATACACTTACCCCGCTAAATGTTGAAGGACTGTTATAGAAGTCATAGTTTGACTGACTATCGCCGCCGAAGAAGAAATCAAGGGTCTTCAGGATAGCGTCGATGATACCTTCTATCAGCTTTTTGACTGCATCGGTCAGGACGCTCCAAAGCCAGGCGAAGAAGCCTTTTTTCTCCTCCTCCTCTCCGGGGTCCTCCGGAGGAGTATCCGGGGGGCTTGTCCCATCTTCGGACTTGTATTGTTCGTGACAGCGGGAGCACTCAAAGATGGTGTAGCCCTTTTGGACTAGCTGGCCTGTATCGTCATATTCCGTGGCGACGGTCTGCTTCACCTTCCAGTCGTGGCCCAGGGCCGGGATGGGGTCGGTCCTGGGCTTCTGGCACTTGGAGCAGGTGAAGAGCTTGGAGCCGGGGAGCGTGCAAGTGGCGGGGGTGGTGTCGGTCTCCGTCCAGTCGTGGGCACAAACTTCACCGGAGCCGGAGCCGTCTATGAGGTAATATATCGTGTAGTTATTGGTGATGGTGTCCCCTTTGGAGTTGTCTATTTCCTGGATGGTGATGTATTCGTCTCCATAGGTGATGGTGGAGGTATTCGTTACCGTGTCTCCGGTGGTGTTGGAGGTGGTGTAGTCTACCCTATAGGAGCGGTCCGAGTAGTCATAGGACCAGTTGGTGATGGGAACGGTGACGCCGGTTGCGGGGTTGTAGTAGGTGTTGTTCGTCTCGTTGATGATAGTGCTGTTGTCTTCTACTTTGGTGTATGAGCCTGTAAGCTGGCCGTTAGCATCAACATCGGCAATCCCGAGAGCTCCGCCAGAGATGGAAGTCGGGCGGGTGGTGGTGTTGTAGGTATTATTTACTTGCCCGATGCCGGAATCAAAAGGAACGACCTCGTACACGGGAGGATAGTAAGAATATGATGCGTGCTGAATAGAATTAGAAGAACCATCTACCACACGTTTAGAAAAATCGTAAGATACACCAGCATAATACAAAGTGGCCTTAGATTCAGCTTCATAGAAAAGAGAATAAGATTTAGACGTAGAACCTCCAATAACAGTGGAATTGGAAGCCAAGGACTTTGTTAGTCTATAATAACCGTCTATTGGATATTTCCCTGAAAATCCAGCTTGAGCATACCGATGAGTAAAAGAATTAGACCCAGCGACTGGACGCAAAAGGATAGTTTTATTTGCACAATCAAAAACGGAAATATATCCATCGTCCAACTTATCATATGAACCACTATAATGAGGACAATAACGACGATAACTGTTCCAAAAGGTATACACATACGAAATTTCGGGGGACCAGAGAATAGCGCCGTCCGAGGTGTAGCCCGTAGCCGGGAGGGTGGTCACGTAGTCGTTGTAGGCGGCGGGCAGGTCCGAGGCATAGCCTTTAAACTCCCTGCCGCAATCTCTGCAAACGCATAGAAAATATCCGTCTCCACCATCTTTTGTAAATCCGTTTGAATGGTGATAGCCATCATCAGACTTTGCGCAGACATTATCTCTAGAGCCGATGGGGACATGGGATAAAATTCCCTGGGCAATATCACCGCTGCCAGCTACCCAATTCCAAAACGACTCTACAGAAGTGTATTCAGTGTCGACAGCTTGGGCAGGAAATACAGATAGAGACAGAACAATCAAAGCCAAGAAACAGAAGAAAAATCTTAGTGCATTTTTCCGCATTGATTGACACCGCCTATCTAAACGTGATACTATCCCTAAAAGGGGGATTTGACATGAAAGAACCAAAATTAAAGTTCTGGCATCCCATCATTGGATTTATCATTATAGGAGCAATAGATACCTTAAACTGGGGCCTAAACCTTCCCGTATCAACAAAATTCCTAATTGCGGATTTAATTGATTGGGCCTCTGGCATATGCTTATTACTACTCCTTTACATCATCGTTCGGAACATCATCCGGGCCGTGAAGGGGCTGATAGCCCGGCGGAGCTCCGAAGAAACCGAGGAGCTGGAACGCCAGCGGGAGGCGGAGCGGCGGGAGGTTGAGATAGTGCGGAAGTCGAATGAAATCCTGCTACATCTTATCCAGGACGAACACCGGGAGGAGGAGGACCGCTAGGGGCGGTCCTTCTTGAAGCGGGAGAAAAACCAAACAGCAGAACTCTGGATGATATACACTAGGGCTTCAAAGCCCTGAAAGCCTATGGCAAGCGCAAAGCCAGCGCCAACATACGCAAAGAAATACGCAAATATAGAATTCATAAAGGAGCCTCCAAATGAAAGAGTTACTGTCTCAAATAGGAATGGTGTTTAAAGCCATGTTCACGGAATGGATACCAATTATTGCAAACGCAGACCTTGGTCCAATTGGAACAATCGGAACAGGCTTAGCTATTTTCGGCGCTATTATTGGACTTATTAAGCTACTACATAAACGGGGCCGCTAGATGCGGTCCTTTTTCTTGCGGTCTTGAAAGTGCGTTTTCAAAGAACGCCAGAGCCAGGAAAACAGTTTGTCAAGCGCCCAAAGGACAAAATCCAAAGAGTATTTAAGTGCGCCGAGCAAGCACAGAATGAAACACAACTGGAAAAAGCCAACGAAAAGCTCTTCCGGGGTCAAACGATGGCCCGAAGCGGCCAAAGCGAAAAGTGCGGCAGAAGCTCCCATGATAGGCCCTCCTTACGGTTATTTGTCGAAATGAGCCTTGATTTTGTCGAAGAGCCAGCACAGGAGCAGTACCAGGGCAAAGGCCAGGCCGAAGACGGCCCCAAGGAACACGAATAGCTTAAACAGCATGACAGCCATTTACTGCGCCTCCCAATACTCGGCGGGTTTGGGCTCCGCCATGGCGGCGTGGACGGCGATGATGGTGCGGAGCTCCATTGCCTCCAAGCGGGTGACACGGCCCAGGATAGCGGCGATGTCGACATAGGCGGCGGCTTTGCCCAGGAGGTACAGGGGGGCGCTTTCGGACTTCTCCACGGCGGAGGCGATAAAATCGCCGATGCCGTCATAGCTTAGGTCCTCGAAGTAAAGACGAGGTTCCATGTTGTTCTCCTTTATGTACAGGATTTCTTGTGGTGGTCATCGGGCGGGATTTCGATTTTGATATAGCCACGAAGGAGGAAATAAGCCACGGTGAAGGAAATCGCCATGCTTAGGCCCTCCAGGATTGCCAGGATAAGGCACGGGAGGCCGAGAAGAACACTGTACATTTGGATTCCCTCCTTTTGAAAGTGTACTTACAAAATGCGGTTTTTCACGGTTTGTTCATTTGACACGGTACTTTTGTTCTGATAAAATGCTAGCGGCCAAACTAAAACAATTTTTCAGAACGCCCCTGGAAGGGGGCATACCAACCAATCCACATAGAAAGAGAAGATCAGCCCTTAACTATTGAAGAAAAGAGGTAACCAAGAAATGAACGCAATCCTTAAATTTGCAACATCAAGCAGCGGATTACTGGTTATTCTCATGCTAGGAATACAGTTCGTCGCACAGCGGGTAGGAAAATAACCGCATAGGCCCGGTACGTGACAGCGTGCCGGGTTTTGCAAGCACACTTTCAGAAAGAGGGAATCAGAACGGCCTGCCGCCGAAGGGACACCAGACGGGACGGACGTAATATTCCCGCTGGGTGATAGGGTAGTTCTTGTGTGCGGCGCAGGACGGGGGATTGTTGCCGCAGAAGATACATTTGCTACAGGTTATCCTGCTTTCGGGATTTGCTTTCTTCATCAAAATTACTCCGGTCAAATTCCTCGTTGACGATTTTCACGTCACGGAATACCGTGGATTCATATTGCTGGCCTGTTGCCAGCTTTGCCTCGTCAACGAAGGAATCATAGTCTAGTCCCCATTCCAAGGGGACGATTTCCGGCTTTTTGCGGAGCGTGCGGGAGGACAGGTAATACTTGCCGAGGATTTTTTCTTCCTGCTTGGCTATGTACTTGGTGACGTAGTTGACGGCCCTTTCATAGTCATCATCCAGGGGAACGACGGTAGACCAGCCAAAGCCCCAATCGGTCATGTTATAGACGGGCCGCCCATGCTTGTCCACCCTTGGAGAGCCGGAGGGCAGAAGGGCCCTTTCGATGCGGACGGAGCCCAGGGAGCAGAGGCCGTGGAAGTGGATCGCGGGGCGGGTCTCGCCCTCTTTTAGCGTGTGATACTCCGGGATGACCACGTAGAGGAAGCCCTTGCGCTGGGTCATGTTGGAGAGGAAGGGCCGGACCTTTTTATAGACCTGTTCGGGGTCGTAGCGGTCCACCTTCTCCTTGTCCAGCGTCCAGGTAAGCATATGGGTGAACTGGTTACACAAGGCGATGTCCCGGACCTTGGACTTTGCACGGCGGCGGGCTTCCTCTGACGCACGTTGGGGGTCTGCCGCTTTGCCTTTGGACGGGACATCGTAGGCACGGCCTTTCAGGCCCTTGTCATCTTCCCAATCTGCCGTGGGGAAAATATTGTCGTTGGAAACTTGAAGGACGGCCTTTGAACGGTAGAGCTTATACCGTGCGTTGGTATGGGTATTGGCGAAGCCATAGCCACGGAATTTTTCCGTGTAGGCTTTCCGCAGGTCCTCAAAGCGGCAGTCGTCCCAGGAGGCACGAGGGAGAACGTGCGGATGGAGCCAGTCCCCCAGGGGGATAGGGTCCCCCCATGGGTCGAGGATGAACTCCGGCATACGCAAGCACTCCCATTTTCAGGTGATGTCAATTTGTTGCCCTATCGAGTAGGGGGCAACGCCCAGCCCCACACGGTGGTGGAGGCCGGGCGCAGAGCAAAGCGGAAGAGCTTGCGGATGGTGGGAGGGGCGGCGTCACTTTGCCGTCACGGGGGAGAAGGTGACGACGTTGCCACGGTTATCGAACTCGACGTTCACGTCACAGCCGACGGGAATCGCGTCGAAGTTGTAGCTCTGGGGTTCGAGGGCCAGGGTAAGCGCCGCCTTGCCGGTAACACCACGGTCCGAACCCAGGTAATGGATCTGGATGAAGTCGTAGGGCTGGCCAGTCTTCTTGGACGTGCCCTTGAGATGCGCTTTTCCTTCCACTTTGATTCTCATGTTCGTTTACTCCTTTTACATTCTTTTTCATTCGTTTTGATGGTTCGGCCCCTGGTATTTTCTGGTTCGGGGCTTTCTTAATAAAAGTGTAAACCAACAGGGGCGGAAAGTTCTTGCAGAAAAGGCTTGCAAAACTCCCCTCATCTGGTATAATGGATACATTCTGATCACACGAAGGAAGGAAGCTGTCAATGGATCCTACGATTATCATGCTGATCGTCATGGTCGCGGTCATGTATTTCCTGATGATCCGGCCGGAGAACAAACGGAAGAAGAAGGCCCAGGAGATGCGGGACAGCCTGAAGAAGGGCGACGTCGTCACCTCGATCGGAGGCATCGTCGGCAAGATCGTCTCCGTCGGCAAGGACACCATCATCATCGAGACCAGCGACGACCGGGTCCGCATGGAACTGACCAAGTGGGCCGTCAGCTCCGTGGGCGTGCAGAGCACCGAGCAGCCCGAGGGGAAGAAGGACGAGAAGAAAGAGGACAAGAAGGACGAGAAGAAGGGGATCGGCAGCGGCGAGGAGGACTGAGCCGCCCTCCAAAGTTTTGGATACTGCCTGTCCCAAACGCATAAAAGCACCCTCCCGAAGAATATGCTCCTCTCAAGAGCATGTTTCGAGGGAGGGCTTTTTATGGCGAAAGGACGGAAAAAGCGGGCCATGTGGCAGGGGTTCCTGGCGGGGGGAGCGCTGTCCCTGGGCGTATACCTGCTGGGCCTGCTGCTTTTGACGCTGCTGCTGGTGAAGGGCACGGTATCGGAAGGGGGGAGCTTCCCCCTGGTGGCCGTACTGTGCGGCCTGTCTGCCTTGGCCGGGGGCGTGCTGACGGTGCGCCTGACCGGCTGGCGGGCCGGGGGGGCGCTGACGGCGGCGGCCTTCCTGTCCGTGCTGATCCTGCTGGGCCTGGGCTTCTGGGAGCAGATCGCCTGGCTGGGCCGCGGCGGCATCCTGCTGCTGTGCGGCCTGGCGGGGGGGCTGCTGGCCGGAGCGGCCGGCCCCAAGAAGCGGCGGCGGGCGAGGGCGTGACGGGGTTCTCGTTGGATCGCACAAGATCGCCGCTCTCCGGGGAGATCCGGCTCCGGCGGCGTCCCATCCGGGACGCCGGACGGGGGGAGGGGAGGGGACGGCAGATATGGGATATCCGGGGAGCGGCGCCCCCTAAATGTGGACGCCACTCCTCCTGGCGCGGGCCCTCCGCGCATACGGTCCGATAGGTTTACATAACGCAGTTTACATAACATTTTGTCATAACTCCCAAAAAAACGCTTTTTTTCCAAAACGTCTTGCGAAGATCGGGAAAACGAGCTATATTAGGAGTGTGCTCGAACATGTATGCAGTCACACGCCTTCTCCCATGTCCCCATAGACAGGAGGGCGTTTTCTTATCCGGCTGTCGGATCTCCCGGCTTTTTCCGGGATGCGTATGATCCGCCGCCGTCCTTCATAGGATGCGGTGAGGTGAGGCGCTTTGAACTGGAAGAGGCTGGAGACGATCGAGTGGAGACGGCAGCTGTCTCGTCTGTTGTTCCTGGCGCTGTTTTTTTTCGCCGGCATCCTTTTGGGACAGGTCTTTTCCGGCTGGGTCCCGGACGCCACCGGAGACGAGCTGGCCCGCTACCTGACCGGCTTCCTGGAGCTGGAAGGGCCGGAGCCGCCCCGGACGGCGCTGTCGGCGGCGGTGCTGTATTTCCGCTATCCGCTGGCGGCGTTCCTGCTGGGCTTCGCCTCCATCGGGATCTTGCTGCTGCCGCTCACGGCCGGGGCCTTCGGCTTCTCCCTGTCCTTCTCCGTCTGCTGCTTCACGGCGGCGTTCGGGGCCGACGGGGTGCTGCTGGCGCTGGCGGTGTTCGGCCTGCGGTGCGCGGTGACGCTGCCCTGCTTCTTCCTGCTGGCTGTCCCGTCGCTGGAGCGCTCCATGGCCCTGGCCTGCCTGTCCTTCGGGAAGGGGAGGCGGTCCGCCCCGGTGGCGTACGGCCGGGAGTGGTGGGCCCGCCTGGGCATAGTCTCCGGGGCGCTCCTGGCCGGGATGTGCGCCGAGCTGATGCTGGCCCCGTGGTTTTTGCGGCAGCTGCTGGAGCGGATGCTTTTATGAACGAGACCCGTCCCCGGGACCTCCGGAGGCGGCTAAAGAGAGAAGGGATCGTTACGGACGAGATCGCGCGCTATGGGGAATACCTGGTGAGGGAGAAGCACGCCTCCCAGAATACGGTCGCGTCTTATCTGCGGGACGTGACGCAGTTCTCAGCCTACCTGGAGATCCGGGGCCCCAGCCTGCTGGAGGCCACCTCCGAGACGGTCCGGTCCTACATGGACTGGATGCTGAGCCGGGGCAAGTCCGCCGCCTCCGTCACCCGCTTCCTGGCCTCCGTGAAGTCCTTCTATGATTTCCAGCTCTTCAGCGGGAAGCTGGCGGCGAACCCCGCCAAGGGCGTGGCCGCCGCCAAGGTGGAACGGAAGTATCCGGAGATCCTGACCTCCAGGGAAGTGGACCTGTTCCTGGAGCAGCCCCAGTGCGTGGACGCCAAGGGCTTCCGGGACCACGCCATGCTGGAGCTGCTGTACGCCACCGGCATCCGGGTCAGCGAGCTGACCGCCCTGGACCTGGACGATCTAAACCTGGCCGCCGGCTTCGTCCACTGCTCCAGCAAGGGCAAGGAGCGGATCATCCCCCTTTACCGCACGGCGGTGAAGGCCCTCCAGGATTACGTGTGGAAGATCCGGCCCCAGCTGGTCTCCGATGAGGGAGAGACGGCCCTGTTCGTCAACATGAGCGGCGAGCGGATGAGCCGCCAGGGCTTTTGGAAGATCATCAAGCATTATCAGGAGAAGGCGGGCATCGAGAAGGAGATCACGCCCCACACCCTGCGGCACTCTTTCGCGGTGCATCTGCTGGAGAACGGCGCGGACCTGCGCTCCATCCAGGAGATGCTGGGCCATGCGGACATCTCCTCCACGCAGATCTACACCCACGTGGTGAAGGGGCATTTGAAGGACGTCTATCAAAAGGCCCATCCCCGGGCATGAAAGATCCCATCAGGCAGGCGCCGCCGCTGGCGGCGCCGCCTTTTTGCGCCCCGCCCGTTTTGGTGGTTGCGTATCTTGGCCGGATCTGCTATACTCTAACGGGAGATGTGAGCCGAAAGGGGCAGACTATGCGGATATTAGGCATCGACCCCGGCTTCGCCACCATCGGCTTCGGCCTGGTGGAGGCGGACCGGGGACAGGTACATATGGTGACCTACGGGGCCATCACCACTCCGGCGGGCCTGCCCCTGAGCCGCAGGCTCTACCAGATCGGCACCGACATGGAGGAGCTGATCGGCCGGCTGGCGCCGGAGGTCATCTCCATCGAGGAGCTGTTCTTCAACACGAACATCACCACCGGCATCGCCGTGGCCCACGGCAGGGGGGTGCTGCTCTACGCCGCGGAGAAGTGCGGCGTGCCCCTGTACGAGTACACCCCTTCCCAGGTCAAGCTGGCGGTGACGGGGTACGGCAAGGCGGAGAAGCGGCAGGTGATGGACATGACCCGGCGGCTCCTGAAACTGCAGAAGATCCCCCGGCCCGACGACGCCGCCGACGCCCTGGCCCTGGCCCTGTGCCACGCCCGGAGCGCTACCTCCCGGCTGCCGCAGGGGAGGGACGTGCGGGAGACGGTCTGACCGGGAGAGGACGGAGGCGCTATGTTTCACTATCTGGACGGCACCGTGGCGGAGATCCTGCCCTATCTGGCGGTGATCGACTGCGGAGGCGTGGGCTATGCCTGCAAGACGACCAACCACACGCTGGCGGCTTTGAAGAAGGGCCAGCGGAAAAAGCTCTACACCTACCTGAACGTAGGGGAGGGCCTGTTCGAGCTCTACGGCTTCGCGGCCCAGAGCGAGCTGAACAGCTTCAAGCATCTGATCGGCGTCTCCGGCGTGGGGCCCAAGGCGGCGCTGGCGATCTTGTCCTCCAGCACGCCGGAGGCCCTGGCGATGGCCATCGTCACCGGGGACGAGAAGGCCCTGACGGCGGCGCCGGGGGTAGGGAAGAAGATCGCCCAGCGCATCATCCTGGAATTGAAGGACAAAATGGCGAAGGAGCCCTCCGGCGGGCTGGACCTCTCCGGAGGCAAGGGCGCGCCTGCCCCGGCGCTGTTCGGGGACAAGGCCGCGGAGGCCGCCCAGGCGCTGGCGGTCCTGGGCTACTCCAGCCAGGAGGTCTCCGTGGCGCTGAAGGGCCTGGACATGGGGCTGCCGCTGGAGGAGATCGTCCGGCAGGGGCTGAAGCGGATGGCGAAGCTGTGACGGCGCCGTCCCTGCGGCCCCAGCGTCTGTGAAGCGGGGGCGCTTCCCGGATATCTGGGGGCGGCGCTCCGGTCGGCACGGCTCCCATCTGCTGGCGCTGTTGTAAAGCAAAGGTACTTCACATACATTGGGCGTCCATCGATTGGATGGCTTTCGATGCGGAGCAGGGCAGTCCCTATGGCGGACCATGGACACAGGTCCCGCGGGGACTTCCAGACGACGCTGGACCGCCTGCACGGCGGCATCCTGCACGGCAGGGAGAGGGGGGAGACGCGTGCTCTTATATCTTGCGGTCAACCTGGGGATCGGCGGCAGCATCCTCACGATGATGCGGTTCGCCAAGTACTGCCGCCTCCTGGACCAGGGCTGGTCCCTGGACCCTGAGACGATGGAGCTTTACCAGGCCAAGGCCCGGCATTACCTGGCAGCGACCGGATGCCTCCTCGTGACGGCGTTCGTCGCCATGTTCCTGTCGGCAGTCCTCAGCTGACTGCCGGCAGGCGAGAGCAGCCTCCCCGGATGGATAGGGGGAGAAGGGGAGTGAGCGTTTGAGCATCGATTTTGGAAGCGATATCTATGAAGAGCCCATCGTGGCGAAGACCTTCCTCCAGGAGGACGCCCAGGAGGGCTCCCTCCGGCCGAAGGCCCTGCGGGACTACATCGGGCAGGAGAAGGCCAAGGAGAACCTCTCCATCTTCATCGAGGCCGCCCGGAAGCGGGGGGAGTCCCTGGACCACGTCCTGCTCCACGGCCCGCCGGGCCTGGGCAAGACCACCCTGGCGGGCATCATCGCCCAGGAGATGGGGGTCGATATCCGCATCACCTCCGGCCCCGCCATCGAGAAGCCGGGGGACCTGGCGGCGCTCTTGACCAACCTGGGCGAGGGGGACATCCTCTTCGTGGACGAGATCCACCGGCTGGACCGCTCCGTGGAGGAGATCTTGTATCCGGCCATGGAGGACTACGTGCTGGACATCATCGTGGGGAAGGGCCCCTCCGCCAATTCCATCCGGCTGGACCTGCCGCGGTTCACGCTGATCGGGGCCACCACCCGGGCGGGCCAGCTCTCCGCGCCCCTGCGGGACCGCTTCGGCGTGACGCTGCGGCTGGAGCTCTACACGCCGGAGGAGCTGGCGAGGATCGTCGGCCGTTCCGCCGGGATCTTGAACGTGGACATCGTGCCGGAGGGGGCTTATGAGATCGCCCGGCGTTCCCGGGGCACCCCCCGGATCGCCAACCGGATGCTCCGCCGGGTCCGGGACTTCGCCCAGGTGAGGGCCGACGGCGTCATCACCAAGGACGTGGCGGACCAGTCCCTCTGCGCCCTGGAGATCGACCGGCTGGGCTTGGATCCCACGGACCGGCGGATGATGGAGGCCATCATCGACAACTACAACGGGGGCCCGGTGGGGCTGGAGACCCTGGCGGCCACCATCGGGGAGGAGCCCGTGACCCTGGAAGACGTCTATGAGCCCTATCTGATGCAGCTGGGCTTCGTGACCCGGACGCCCCGGGGGCGCTGCGTGACGCAGAAGGCGTACCAGCACCTGCATAAGCCCATCCCCGGCGGCGCGGCCCCGGAGGACGTCATGGAACAGCTGACCCTGCGGGGGCAGCCATGAAGGGGAAGCATGGACTGCTCCTGGCCTTCCTGCTCCTCACGGGGACGGCCTTTTGGATGAGGCCCGAGGATCTGGGGGCCAGCGGCAAGATCGAAGTGGACGATCCCTATGAGGCGGAGGGCGCGTGGGAGTGCCCCGTCCGGCCCGGGACGGAGGAATGGATAGACCTGGGGAGCACGGCGGAGCGCAGGGCCGCCTGCCAGCCTCCCCGAGAGACGCTGGAGGCCATGGACACGGCGGCTTTGCTGGAGACTGCCCTGGACTACCCCTTCTGTTCAGACATGCTGTGCTTCGACCGGGAGGAGGACGGGTATCAGGTCCAGCTCCGGCACAACAGCGCTCTGGCGGCCCTGGCGGACAGGAGCGACCGGCACGAGGTGCTGCGGGCCCGGCTGGAGGGGATGGATGCCTGGATGGACGAGGTGGGGCGGACCTGCAGCGCCAGATCGTCCGAGCGGCATCACTACCTGACGATCTTCGAACGATGCATGGACTGAGAGCCGGAGGGGGCCGCGGGATCGTCCGCGGCCCGCGGACCGGGGCCCCGATCGGGGCCATAGCGGAGGCGGAGGCCGCGGAGAGCGCCTGAAGATCTGCCGGACCGGCCGGTTAGCCTCATAAAATCACTAAGATCTTACGGGGATCTCCGGAAATTTTTGATAATTTGCTTGACAATTTCCTTGACAGATGGGTATAATACATCATGCGTGATACTTACGAGAACGACGTGACGGATCTGGGACGGCAGACCGACGAGGCGCTGTGCCTCCTGGCCGCGGCGGGGGACCGCTTGGCGGAGGAGACGCTGGTCACCCGGTACAACCGCCTGGTCCGCACTTGCGCCCGCCCCTTTTTCCTGGCGGGCGGCGACAGCGAGGATCTCACCCAGGAGGGCATGGTCGGCCTGATCACGGCCGTCCGGGGGTTCGACGCCGGGAAAGAGACGTCTTTCCGCACCTTCGCGGAGATCTGTATCCGCAGCCGCCTGTATTCTGTGCTCCGCGCCGCGGCGCGGGATAAGCACCAGCCGCTCAATCAATCGCTCTCACTGGACGATTCCCATTTCGACAGCGATCCCCTCACCTCTGGGACCAATAATTTGGCGCAGCGTAATCCTGAAGATTTCCTGATCGACCGGGAGCACACGGCAGCCCTCTTATCCGGTGTCCGGAAACAGTTGTCCGAATTCGAAGCAAAGATCTTGGGGTTCTATTTGGACGGTCTTTCCTGCAGGGAAATTGCAAAAGCGGTGGATAAACCCCCAAAATCTGTGGACAACGCCGTGCAGCGCATTCGACGCAAGGTGGCGCGGCAATTACTTTCCGGCGATTTCAGCAGACGCTGAACGCAATATAATTTTCTTTTCAAAGAGAGGGTAAGATCATGTACGAAGACAAGACCTTAGTGTGCAAAGAGTGCGGTCAGGAGTTCGTGTTCACCGCCGGTGAGCAGGAGTTCTATGCCGAGCGCGGCTTCCAGAACGAGCCCCAGCGCTGCAAGTCCTGCCGCGACGCCCGCAAGAACGCCGCCCGCGGTCCCCGGGAGTATTTCACCGCCGTCTGCGCCGCCTGCGGCGGCGAGGCCCGTGTGCCCTTCGAGCCCCGTTCTGACCGTCCGGTCTATTGCAGCGAGTGCTTCGCCAAGATGCGTGAGCAGCAGCGGTGACCGGCCTGTCCGGGCCCGTCTCTTGCACCAAATGATCGAAATGGCCCTGCGCTCCGGCGCGGGGCCGTTTTCCTGCCCGCCATTTCGGGCTTTTGTCGAATCGTCTCTTGAATTCGTGCAGATAATAGAGTATAATATCGGAGCGATGGCCGCCCTGCGGGAGCGCCGTCCCGAACGGACGGGCCCCAGGCGGCAGATCCCTGCGCATCCACTATTTTCGATACGGAGGATCCAAACATGATCGAGATCACGAAAGACACCATCATCGGCGATATCTTGGACCTGGCCCCCCAGACCGCGCCCATCTTCCTGTCCATCGGCATGCACTGCCTGGGCTGCCCGTCCTCCCGGGGCGAGACCGTGGAGGAGGCCTGCATGGTCCACGGCATCGACGTGGAGAAGCTGCTGGCCCTGGTCAACGAAGAGGCCAACAAGAAGGCGGAGTGACGCCCCCTGCCGTGCGGAGACTGGGACTGTCGCCCCGCCTGCAGCTGCTGGCGGACTGGGTGCCGCCCGGCGCGCGGCTCGCTGATGTTGGCACGGATCACGCATACCTGCCCGTGTGGCTCCGGCTCCACGGGCGCGTGGTCTCTGCCATTGCCTGCGATCTGCGGGAGGGCCCTCTGGCCAGGGCCCGGGAGACCGGGCGGACCTACGGCGCGGACGCGGTCGACTATCGTCTGGGGGACGGGCTGGCGGTGGTCTCGCCGGAGGAGGCGGACACCGTCGTCATCGCCGGGATGGGCGGGGAGAACATCGCCTCCATCCTGGCCGGGGCGCCCTGGACCGCCGATGGGGCGCATACCCTGCTGCTCCAGCCCCAGACCCGGGCGGAGGTCCTGCGGGCGTTCCTGGCGGACCATGGCTACGCCATCCGCCGGGAGGCCCTGGCAGAGGACCGGGGCACCCTCTACCCGGTGATCGAGGCCGGGGGAGGGGAGATGTCCCTCACGCTGGGCCAGCTCCACGGCGGGGCGGCCCTGCTCCGCGACCCGCTGGGGGAGCGGTACATCATCGAGAAGATCGTCCGGTACCAGATCGCCGCGGCGGGCGCGGCCCGTTCCGGCGGGGACCGGCAAAAAGGAGACGCGCTGCGGGATGTCATCACCGCGCTGCTGTCGATGAGAGAGGAGTGGCGGCGTGCCAACTGTCCGTGAGATCGAAGGGGCCATCTTCGAGGCCGCGCCCCGGGAGCTGGCCATGGAGTGGGACAACGTGGGCCATCTGCTGGGGGACCCGGACCAGTGGGTCCAGCGCTGTCTGGTGGCGCTGGACGCCACCCCGGACACAGCGGAGGAGGCCATCGCGGGAGGGTGCCAGCTGCTGGTGACCCACCACCCCATCATGAACTGCCGGTGGCAGCAGGTCCAGTCCATCCGGGACGATGTCCCCCAAGGGGCGCTGCTGGCCCGGCTGCTGCGGGCGGATGTGTCCGTGATCTCCATGCATACGAACCTGGACATCGCGGAGGGCGGCGTGAACGACGTCCTGGCGGAGACGCTGCGGATCGTCGATCCCGGGCCCTTCACCCAGGAGGGGGTGGGCCGCTGCGGCTGTTTGGCGGAGCCTATGGAGCTGCGGAGCTTCGTCCGCTTCGTCTCCCGCGCGCTGCACTGCAACGGCGTGCGCTATGCCGACGCCGGGAAGCCCGTCCATCGGGTGGCGGTGGGAGGCGGGGCCTGCGGTGAGTTCGAGGACGCCGCGATCGCCGCCGGGTGCGACACCTTCGTCACCTCCGATCTGAGCTATCACCAGTTCCTGGACGCCAAGGGGAAGGGGATCAACCTCATCGACGCCGGGCATTTCCCGACGGAGGACCCCATCTGCGCGAAGCTGGTCGCGTATCTGGCCGGCCGGTTCCCGGGACTGTCCGTCCGGAGATCGGCTTCCCACCGGGAAGTCATCCAGTATTATGTGGAAGGAGAATGAACGCCATGTCTGGACATTCTAAGTGGCACAATATCCAAAAGACCAAGGGCGCGGCGGACGCCAAGCGCTCCGCCGCCTTCACCAAGATCGCCCGCGAGATCATCGTGGCCGTCAAAGAGGGCGGCTCCGGCGACCCCAACAACAACTCCCGCCTGGCCACGGTCATCGCCAAGGCCAAAGCGGTCAATATGCCCAATGACAATATCAAGCGCACCATCGACAAGGCCCTGGGGGCCGGGAACACCGACAGCTACGAGGCCGTCACCTACGAGGGCTACGGCCCCGGCGGCGTGGCCGTCATCGTGGAGGCCCTGACCGACAACCGCCAGCGCACCGCGCCGGAGGTCCGCCATGCCTTCGACAAGTGCAACGGCAACCTGGGCGCCATCGGCTGCGTGTCCTGGTCCTTCGACAAGAAGGGCGTCATCGTCATCGACAATGAGGATGGGGGACTGGACGAGGAGACCGTCATGATGGACGCACTGGACGCCGGCGCCGCCGATCTCGAGGCCGACGGCCCCGCGCTGGAGATCACCTGCGACCCGGATGCCTTCAACGATGTGGTGAAGGCCCTGGAGGAGAAGGGGTACAGCTTCGTCAACGCCGATGTGGAGATGGTGCCCCAGAATTACATCACGCTCAGCAGCGAGGGCGACGTGAAGAACATGCAGAAGCTCATCGACATGCTGGAAGACAGCGACGACGTGCAGAACGTCTGGCATAACTGGGACCAGGACTGATCGGGCCCCCAGGGCCCCGCAGATACTGAGATATCGTCTGACCGGAAAGGCCGCCTCCCCCGAAAGGGGGAGGCGGCCTTTCCTCATCATGCCTGCGCATGGCCGCCTGTCCCGCCGAAGGCGGCGGCCGCGTCCGGCGGGAGCTACCGCGGGCAGGCGCGGCGGTCAGGGAGGCGGCGGGGGCCGGGGCCGGGCGCGGCCCCGCCTGGATCGCCGGCAGGCCGCGCCGGCTGTTATAATGTACCTCGACGTCCGGCATCATTTCAAAATACGTGAGAGGAGAGGATCGTGCCGTGGCCAATATCTATGGCTATATCCGAGTCAGCACGCGGGAGCAGAACGAGGACCGCCAGCTCATCGCGCTCCGGGGGGCCGCCGTCCCGGAGCGCAGCATCTACCTCGACAAGCAGTCCGGTAAGGACTTCCAGCGGCCCAACTATCAAAAACTGGTCAAAAAAGTCAAGCCGGGCGACCTGTTATATATCAAGAGCATCGACCGGCTGGGGCGTGATTATGAGGAGATCCAAGATCAGTGGCGGATATTGACCAAGGAAAAGGGCATCGACATCGTGGTGCTGGATATGCCCCTGCTGGACACCCGGCGGGGGAAAGACCTGGTGGGCACGTTCCTCAGCGACATCGTGCTGCAGGTGCTCTCCTTCGCGGCGGAGAACGAGCGCACCAATATCCGCCAGCGCCAGGCGGAGGGCATCGCCGCCGCGAAGGAACGGGGCGTCCGGTTCGGGCGGCCCTATGTGCGGCCGCCGGATGACTTCCCGGAGATCGTAGCGGAATGGGAGGATGGGCGGCTGCGCTTCCAGGACGCGCTGGTCCGGAGCGGATTGGCAGAAGCGACTTTCTACCGGCGTCTCCGGGAGCACCGCCTGGTGGCAGGGGGCCAAAAATAAGAGCGGCTATCAAAAAGTACGCCTTTTGATAGTTGCGGACGAATGGCGGACAGGAGGCAGGACTTCCATTTCCTTTTTGCAGTTCCGATGAAGAATGCAGCATCGCGGCAAAGCGGGGGAGCGGGGCATCCTTTGAAAGGACGCCCCGCTCCTTTCATGTCGATATTGCACAAAACCAATATTTTGTGCAATATGAGACGAACGGACAGCGACCGCCCGCTCCCGGACACGAGGAAGAGGACCGCCGTTCGATGCATCGAACGGCGGTCCCGTCTCAGCGTCCCCTGCGCCGGTAGGAGGAAGCGGCTATGATCCCCGCAAGCAGGACCGCCGATGACAGGACGGCCAGCATCAAGGAGTCCCCGCTCCCCGCCGGGACCGTCTCGCCAGGGAAGGAGGGGAGGCCCCCGGCGGGCCCGCTCCTCTCCGGCGATCGGTCTCCCTCAGTGCGGCCCGGCAGGACCTGCGCCGCCGGAGCCTCCGGATCTGCCTCCTCCAAGGGCCGCTCAGGGGAGGAGAGGGCCGCCTCCGGCTCCGTCCCCTCCCGCGTCTCCGGCCGGTCCGGGGAGCGCCCCTCTCCCGGCATCCGCGGCCTGTCTCCGTCGCCCCGCCCGCCTCCGGCTCTGCCGCCGCGATCCATCGTGCCCATATCCGAGAGCGTGATCGAGGACGCGTCGACAAGGCTGGCGGGATCCGCCGCCTGTCCGGCTTCCGTGGAGGGGATGGAACCGTCCAGCTGTCCGGCGATGCTCTCCGCCCGGAGGCGGCAGAAGTCCCGCAGGGTCTCCACGCCGGTCTCGAACTCCTCCCAGGTGTAGAACGCGGTGGGGTCCTTTTCCACGTAGGGGGCGATCAGGGCCTCCGCGTGGTCGATCAGGCCGGTGATATCCACGGTCTCCAGGAACTCCCGGAGATACTGATGGTACCGCTCCGTATACGCCGGGCTGTCGAAGATCCAGTCCACCATGGGGCGGCTGTCCCCGCCGGAGACCGGGTCGTCGATGGGCGCGTTCACCGCCCCGGCGGCATCGCCGCTCTGGAAGGTGCCGTAGGCCAGGTTATAGTCCCATGGGATCATGGAGAGCCTGCCGTCCTCCTCATAGAGGTAGTAGTTGTGGACCATGGAGCCGGTGTAGCTGTCGCCGTTGCAGACGAAGCCATGGACCACGAAGTAACGGAGGACCTCGTCGATGTCCAAGATATCCTCCAGGTCCCGGCCGTCTCCCAGGGCTTCCAGCGCGGCGATCAGCCGGGCCTGGTCCGCCCCGGTGATGCCGGTCTTGGCGTTTTGGAAGATGTTGGGATAGCTCTCCGGGTCGTCGTCGATGTAGCGCAGCTTCACGTCGTCGCTCCCCATGCCGCCTCCGGGCGCACCGGGGCCCCCGCCGAAGCCTCCGCCCTCGGACAGGGCAGGGGAGGGAGCTCCTTCAAAGAGCGCGGCCGGATCGAAGCCCTCCGGGGGGGAGGACCGGTCTCCCTCCCGGTCCCCGGCGGCGTCCATGAGGCCGTCCATATCGAAGGCCCGGCCGTTGCCCCGGCCCCCTCCGAAACTCATGCTGTCCGGCTTATAGAGCGCGCCGGGATCGCTGCCGTAGTTCCGGCGGAGGAAGGCGTCCTCCACGCCCTCCACCGCCAGATAGAGCCCCCAGTCCTCGCCGTTGACGGTGATGTAGACATAGCTGCAAAGGGGCGCGTCCACGCCGAAGGCCCCCATCATCCGATAGGTGAGGTAGTCCTTCATATAGGTGGTGTCCTGGATGGTGTTGTTCAGGCTCAGCTTATCCAGGCCATAGTAGGTCCGGGCGCCGTCATAGTGGTCGAACTCCAGCTTGAAGCTGTAGCGGTCGCTGCCCATGGCGGAGACCATGCTGAGGGAGGTGTTGCCCTTGGCCCGGATGCCGATGTCCTGATACGCCTCGCCGTCGATGACCACGTCGCACCGGGCGTACTCCTCGTCCTCACAGGTCTCCAGGAAGCCGTCCCAGTCGTCCATGACGAGGTCGATGGTATGGACCCGGCCGGTATCGAACAGCCGGGAGCCATAGCCCATGGCGGAGGCGGCGGGCTGGAGGCCCAGGGCCTCGCCGTTCATGAAGGCGGCGGTCAGCAGCAGGCAGAGGAGCAGCGCGGCGGCGCAGATCCGGTCGATGTGCTTGTGGGTCGACATATGGCATCACCCCATGTAATCGCCGTTATAGCTCACCAATACGGCGCTCCGGACGCCGGGGAGATCGGCCAGCGCGTTGACGAAGTCCGTATCCTCATCCTTCAGCCGGATCTCCAGATCCAGCTCCACGGCCTCCTTCTGGACCGTCTTGCTCTTCACCACGCAGCGGCGGGTCCTCTGCCGGAGGAAGTCCGCGGCCTTGGCCTCGCTTTCATGCCCGTCGCACTGGAGGACGACGATGTAGGGGTCGCAGTGGGACTTCCGGTTGACGAACACCAGCAGGACCACGCCGATGACCACGCTGCCGACCGCCGCCAGTGGGATCATGCCCGCCGCCAGGACGATGCCCACGGCGATGGCCCAAAAGAGGAAGGCGATGTCCAGGGGCTCTTTGATGGCGGTGCGGAAGCGGACGATGGACAGCGCGCCCACCATGCCCAGGGACAGCACCACGTTGCTGGTGACGGCCAGGATGACCATGGTGGTGATCATGGTCAGGGCCACCAGCGTCACGCCGAAGCTGGAGGAGTACATGACGCCGGAGAAGGTCTTCTGATAGACCAGGAAGATGAAAAGGCCCAGGCCGAAGGCCAGGATCAGGGCCAGCCCCATGTCCAGGAGGCTGACGCTGGTGACGTTCTCCAAAAAGCTGGAGCGGAAGATGTCCTGAAAAGTAGTCATATCGTTCGTTCCCTTTCTCGTTCAGCCATAGATGCGGCAGGCCGCGTATTTGGAAAAGGCAGAGGACCGGCGTCCGGGGAGCTGCACCGCCGCCCGGATGACGTCGGGCAGGAACTCGTCCCACTTGACCTCCAGGATGATGGGGGCGTCCCCGGCAGGGACGGTGACGCAGGCGGGGCCCAGGGACTCGGTGGAGCGCAGGCCGGTGCGGATGTTGGAGTCCAGCGTCACCCGCACGTTCCCGGCGGGGAAGACGTAGGCGTCCCGTGTGTAGTCCACGATGGTCTTTGGGCGGAGGAGATCGCCCTTCATCTTGCAGTAGAGCTCCTGGACCAGGGGCCGGCCGCTGCCCGGCATCCACGCCAGGTCCCCGTCCAGGAGATCTTGGACCTCCCGGGCGCTGAGCAGGACGGAGCGCTTGCCGCACAGGCCGTCCCGCTTGCTCTTTTTCTCCAGGCAGATGTAGGAGGTGTCGCCGTCGTAATACCGTATCCGGAATTTTTCCCTCCGGTCCGCGCCGTCGATCTTCTCCCGCAGGGCCTTGTCCAGCGGGTCGTCGAAATACAGGCTCCGTATCTCGTAGCGGCCGCTGTGCCCGTGGACGTCCCGCCGGGCCACCGCGGAGAGGCGGGCGGTCAGGACGCGGCAGTCGGCGGCAGTGATCTCGTGCTTCCATTCGTGCCGAAGCTTCATGGATCCGTCTCCTTTCCTTATGTTGGATGAGGGCATGATACAGGGCGTTCCTTAGTTCAATCTTAAAGACCGGGAGCCCGGGAAGCATTCCCCGGGACCTGGCCTCCCTGGGCGGGAGGGGATCTGCCGGATCCTACCAACGGACGGTCGCTTTTTTCCACGGTCCGGTGTATACTGGCGGGGAGGTGGATCGTATGGACAAGCAAAGATCCGGGGACTTCATCGCCCAGGAGCGGAAAGCCGCCGGGCTGACCCAGAGGGAGCTGGCCGGGCGGCTGCATGTGACGGACAAGGCGGTGAGCAAGTGGGAGCAGGCCCTGAGCTATCCGGACGTGACCCTGCTGGAGCCTCTGGCGGAGGCCCTGGAGTGGAAGGAGGCGCCGTGGTGGAGGACATCGACCAGGACGGGCACAACGAGGTGGTGGTCCGCACCCGCCGGCCGGAAAAGCCCTATACCGTTTACGACTGGGGAGACGACTTCCAGGTCAAAGAGATCCGCCAGTACTGGCCGGAGAGCGTCCCGCCGGAGCTGGAGGGACGGCTGATGCCGCCCTGGGAGCGCCAGGCACAGCTGGAAGCGGAGCCGGGCCGTGCCCCGTCCTGAGATCGGCGCATGAAAACAGGCCCCGGCGGCGTATCACGCCGTCGGGGCCGTATTTTGCGAGCAAGACTGTAAGCCGGGTTCTGTATCCGACAGTCATCTATCTAGGCGCGCTGTTGCCAGCGCGCTCCAGCCACCCCGGGAGCGGCCGGGCCAGCCTGTGTGCTCCCATACCGGTGTTGCTCCGGATAGAGTTTACAGCATCGGACGCTTCCGCGCCGACGGGTGCGCTCTTACCGCACCTTTCCACCCTTACTGGCCCGGCGGAGCCGCGCCAGCGGTATATCTCTGTTGCACTTTTCCTGAAGTCGCCTTCGGCGGGCGTTACCCGTTATCCTTGCCCTGTGGAGCCCGGACTTTCCTCATGGACGGCCTTTCGGCCTGCCCACGCGAC
>NZ_CAJUBK010000014.1 GCF_910584465.1 uncultured Oscillibacter sp. | reverse complement strand
TGGGGCGGCGAGACCATCTGCTGCAAGGTCTCCGCCAAGAAGAACATCGGCATCGACAACCTGCTGGAGATGGTGACCCTCACCGCCGAGATGGCGGAGCTGAAGGCCAACCCCAACCGCGCGGGCCAGGGCACCGTCATCGAGGCCCGCCTGGACAAGGGCCGGGGCCCCGTGGCGACCCTGCTGGTCCAGAACGGCACGCTGAAGCAGGGCGACATCATCATCGCGGGCACCGCCGTGGGCCGCGTGCGGACCATGCTGGACTACAAGGGCGGGCGGCTCACCGAGGCGGGCCCCTCCGTCCCCGTGGAGATCGCGGGCCTCAGCGAGGCCCCCACCGCCGGATCCCCCTTCTTCGCCGTCAGCGACGAGCGCATGGCCCGGGAGCTGGTGGAGCAGCGCAAGGCCGAGGAGCGCGCCAAAGCCGCCGCCCCCGTGCAGAAGGTCAGCCTGGAGAACCTGTTCGACCAGATCCAGGCCGGCGAGCGCAAGGAGCTGGCCCTGATCGTCAAGGCCGACGTGCAGGGCAGCGTGGAGGCCGTGAAGGCGTCGCTGGAGAAGCTCTCCAACGACGAGGTCAACGTCCGCGTGATCCACGGCGGCGTGGGCGCGGTGAACGAGTCCGACGTCATGCTGGCCTCCTCTTCCAACGCCATCATCGTGGGCTTCAACGTCCGGCCCGACGCCGCCGCCCGGGACGGCGCGGCCCGGCAGAACGTGGATATGCGCATGTACCGGGTCATCTACGACTGCATCGACGAGATCACCGCCGCCATGAAGGGCATGCTGGCCCCCAAGTACCGGGAGGCCCTGCTGGGCCATGCGGAGGTCCGCCAGACCTACAAGGTCTCCGGCGTTGGCACCGTGGCCGGTTGCTACGTGCAGGACGGCAAGATCGTGCGGAACTGCTCCGTGCGCCTGGTCCGGGACGGCATCGTCATCCACGAGGGCGCGCTGGCCTCCCTTCAGCGGTTCAAGGACGCCGCCAAGGAGGTCGCCAGCGGCTATGAGTGCGGCCTGACCATCGAGAAGTTCAACGATATCAAAGAAGGCGATATCGTGGAAGGTTATACCATGGAGGAGATCCCGCAGTGAGCGCAAACTAAGGACCGGCATCCGCGGCCGGGGGATGCCGGACGGGCGGAGGAGACCGCCCCTCCGGCGGCCGCGGACAGCGGATGCCGGTCTTAAGGGCGGCGGCACAGCCGCCGCCCTTTCCCCTGCGCCTCGCGGGGCAAGGCCCCCTTTCCAAAGGAGGATACAATGGCTTCGAATCGCATCGACCGGATCAACGACGAGATCCAGCGGGAGCTGGCCGCCCAGATCCGCAGCCTGAAAGACCCCCGCGTCTCGGAGAACGGCATGGTCTCCATCACGCGGGTGGACACCACCAACGACCTGCGCTATGCCAGGGTCTATGTCAGCGTCCTGGACAAGGGCCGGGAGAAGGACGTGCTCAAGGGGCTCAAGTCCGCCTCCGGCTTCCTGCGGCGGGAGCTGGGCCATGCGCTCCAGCTCCGCTGCACGCCGGAGCTCCAGTTCATCGGCGACGACTCCATCCAGCACGGCGCCCACATCCTGGAGCTGCTGCGCAGGGAAGAGGAGAAGGACGCCGCCCGCGGCCCCCGGCCCGCGCCGGAGGAGGGATGACCATGCTCACCATCGCCGGGACCGCCGCCCTGCTGCGGTCCTTCGACAACGTCCTGCTCCTCACCCATGTCCGGCCCGACGGGGACACGGTGGGCTCTGCCGCCGCCCTCTGCGCGGGCCTGCGGGCCCTGGGCAGGACGGCCTACCTCCTGCCCAACGACGGCCTGACGGACACCACCGCCCCCTACTTCCGGCCCTACGCCGCCCCGGAGGGCTTCCGGCCGGAGAAGGTCGTCTCCGCGGACATCGCCGCGACGTCCCTGTTCCCGGAGAACGCCAGGCCCTACGCAGACCGGGTGGACCTGGCGATCGACCACCACCCGTCCTTCCAGCGCTTCGGCAGGGACAACTATGTCCGTACCACCGCCGCCGCCACCGGGGAGATCGTCTACGACATCCTGGCCCGGCTGGGGCCGGTCACGGCGGAGATGGCCCTGCCCCTCTATGTGGCGCTGTCCACCGACTGCGGCTGTTTCGCCTACAGCAACACCACCCCCTACACCCACGCCGTCGCCGCCGCCCTGCTGCGGACCGGCATCGACTACAGGCATGTGAACAAGGTCTTCTTCCGCACCAAGTCGAAAAAGCGGCTGGCCCTGGAGGCCGCCATGCTGGAGGGGATCGAGTACCACGACCGGGACCGCGCCGCCGTGCTGGCGGTGCCCCTGTCCCTGATGGAGCGCCTCCAGGCCGCGGAGGCCGACGCCGAAGACCTCTCCGCCCTGGGCGGGCAGATCGAGGGCGTGGACTGCGCCGTCACCCTGCGGGAGCTCCGCCCGGACGTGTGGAAGGTCTCCCTCCGCACCGGCCCGCGGGTCGACGCCTCCAGGGCCTGCGCCCTGCTGGGGGGCGGCGGACACGCCGCCGCCGCCGGGTGCACCGTGGAGGCCCCCTTCGAGGAGGCCAAGCGCCGCCTGCTGGAGGCCATCGCCCAGGTGGTCCCGGACTTCACTCTATAGATCGGGAGGTCCCCATGCCCAACGGTATCCTCATCATCGACAAGCCCGCCGGATGGACCTCCATGGACGTGTGCGCCAAGGTCCGCGGCCTGCTCCACGAGAAGCGGGTGGGCCACGGCGGGACACTGGACCCCATGGCGACAGGGGTCCTGCCGGTCTTCGTGGGCCGGGCCACCCGGGCGGTGGAGTTCGCCGAGAGCGGCCGGAAAGGATACGACGCCGGCCTCCGCCTGGGCCTCGTCACCGACACCCAGGACGTCACCGGCGAGACCCTGGAGTCCCATCCGGTCTCCGTCCGCCGGGAAGAGCTGGAGGCCGCGCTGGCGCGCTTCCGGGGGGACATCCGGCAGATCCCCCCCATGTACTCCGCCGTCAAGATCCAGGGCCGGAAGCTCTACGAGCTGGCCCGGAAGGGCCGGGAGGTCCCCCGGGAGCCCCGTCCCGTCACCATCTACGAGCTGGAGCTCCTGGAGGCGGAGAGCGAGACGGACTACCGTCTCCGCTGCCTGTGCTCCAAGGGCACCTACATCCGCACCCTCTGCCACGACATCGGCCGGGCCCTGGGCTGCGGCGGAGCGATGTACAGCCTCCGCCGGACGATGGCGGCGGGGTTCACCCTGGCGGACGCCGTCACCCTGGAGGACGTGCGGGAACAGGGCGAGTCCCTCCTCCGCCCCTTGGACAGCCTGTTCGCCCACTGCCCTGCCCTGACGGTCCGGTCCCCGGGCCAGGAGAAGCGGGTCCGAAGCGGGGCCCCCGTCACCCTGCCGGGGACCGCCGACGGCACTTACCGGCTCTACGGCCTGGAGGGGGACCTGCTCTGCCTGTCCCAGGCCAGGGGCGGAGAGCTGAAGGCCATCAAAAATTTCTTTGGAGCGTAGTATGAAAGAACGTGTGATCGCCCTGGGCTTCTTCGACGGGGTCCACCTGGGCCACGCCGCCCTGCTCAAGCGGACGGCGGAGGAGGCCGCCCGCCGGGGCTGCGCTCCCGCCGTGTTCACCTTCGACCGCCCGCCGAAGGAAGTGGTCACCGGGGTCCCCTGCCCCCTCATCAATTCGGCGGAGGACCGCCGGGACCTGGTGAAGCGGCTCTACGGCATCCAGGAGGTCATCCTGGCCCCCTTCGACCGCGAGATGATGACCACCAGCTGGGAGGACTTCGTGACCGAGCTGCTGGTGGGCCGCTGGCACGCCGTCCACCTGGTGGCGGGCCACGACCACCGCTTCGGCCACAAGAACCAGGGCACGCCGGAGCTCCTGAAGGAGAAGTGCGCCCAGCTGGGCCTGGGCTGCGACATCATCCCCCAGGTGACCATCGGGGACATCACGGTCAGCTCCACCTACATCCGCCGTCTCATCGAGCTGGGGCAGGTGGAGCGGGCGAACCGCTTCCTGGGCCACCCCCATACGCTGACGGGGGCGGTGCGCCACGGGCGGGGGCTGGGCTCGTCCCGGCTGTTCCCCACGGCGAACCTGGCGGTGCCGCCCCACGTGCTGGTCCCCAGCCACGGGGTCTACGTCACCCGGGTCTATTTCGAGGACGGGGGCAGCTGTCCCGCCGTCACGAACGTGGGCACCCGGCCCACGGTGAACCGCGGCGCCGACGTGACGGTGGAGGCGTGCCTCCTGGACTTCCAGGGGGACCTGTATGGGCAGACCCTGCGGCTGGAGTTCTATGAGCACCTGCGCCACGAGATCCGCTTCGACTCCCTGGACGCCCTCCGGGCCCAGATCGCCGCCGACGCGGAGACGACGCGGCGCTATTTCAGCGAAGGAAAAAACGGCTGACGTTCTGTCAGCCGTTTTTCATGCTCATTTTCGGAACTCGTCCACCCGCAGGCACCGCATCGCGTTCAAGATCGCGAGGAAGGCCACGCCCACGTCGGCGAAGACGGCCTCCCACATGGTCGCCACGCCGAAGGCCCCCAGCAGCAGCACGGCCCCCTTCACCCCCAGGGCGAACCAGATGTTCTGCTTCACGATGCGCAGGGTCTTCCGGGAGATCCGCATGGCCGTGGCGATCTTGGCCGGGTCGTCGTCCATCAGCACGATGTCCGCGGCCTCGATGGCGGCGTCGGAGCCCAGGGCCCCCATGGCGATGCCGATGTCCGCCCGGGTGAGGACCGGCGCGTCGTTGATCCCGTCCCCCACGAAGGCCAGGGCCGCGCCGGGGGACTTCGCCGCCAGCAGGCCCTCCACCCGCTCCACCTTGTCCGCCGGGAGGAGCTGGGCGTGGTACTCGTCGATCCCCAGCTCCCGGGCCACCGCCTTGGCCGCGGCCTCGGCGTCCCCGGTGAGCATGACGGTCTTTTTCACCCCCGCCGCCTTCAGGCCCTCTACGAGGGTCTTGGCCTCGGGCTTGGGCAGATCCGAGATGAGGATGTGCCCGGCGTAGGCGCCCTCCACCGTCACATGGACGATGGTCCCCGGCAGGTCGCAGGGCTCCCACCGGGCCCCTTCCCTCTCCATCAGGCGGCTGTTGCCGGCGCAGACGGCCTTGCCGTCCACCTTGGCGGTGATGCCGTGCCCGGCGATCTCCTCCACGTCCGTCACCCTCCCGCTGTCGATCTCCTTCCCCCAGGCTTTCCGGAGGGAGAGGGAGATGGGATGGCTGGACCAGCTCTCCGCCAGGGCGGCGTACTCCAGCAGATCCGCCTCGCCGAAGTCCCGGGCCGGGTGCAGGGCGGTGACGGTGAAGCTCCCCTGGGTCAGGGTGCCGGTCTTGTCGAAGACCACGGTCTCCGCCCTGGACAAAAGCTCCAGGTAATTGCTGCCCTTCACCAGGATGCCGCACTTGCCGGCCCCGCCGATGCCGCCGAAGAAGCTCAGGGGCACGGAAATCACCAGCGCGCAGGGGCAGGAGATCACCAGGAAGATCAGCGCCCGGTGGAGCCAGCCGGTCCACACCGTCCCCGCCAGGAAGGCGGGCTGGGACGCCGCCGGCACCACCGCCAGGGCAATGGCGGGCACCAGGAACAGCGCCAGAGCCGCCAGGGTGACACAGGGGGTGTAGTACCGGGCGAAGCGGGTGATGAAGTTCTCGCTGGCGGCCTTCTTCTCCCCGGCGTTCTCCACCAGGTCCAAGATCTTGGAGACGGTGGACTCCTCGCAGGGCTTCGTCACCTTCACCCGCAGGAGGCCGGACTGGTTCACGCAGCCGCTGATGACCGCGTCGCCCACGCCCACGTCCCGGGGGACGGACTCGCCCGTGAGGGCGGCGGTGTCCAGGGCGGACGCGCCCTCGAGGACCTCGCCGTCCAGGGGGACCCGTTCGCCGGGCCGCACCACGATGACGGCCCCGGCCTCCACGTCCTCCGGGTCCACCTCTTCCAAGGAGCCGTCCCCGGCCTCCAGGTTGGCGGTGTCGGGCCGGATGTCCATCAGGGCGGCGATGGACTGGCGGGACTTGCCCACGGCGTAGTCCTGGAACAGTTCGCCGGTCTGGTAGAACAGCATGACGAAGACCGCCTCGGCATACTCCCCGGTGGCGAAGGCCCCCACCGTCGCCAGGGCCATGAGGAAGTTCTCGTCGAAGACCTGGCCGTTGAGGATGTTGCGGACGGCCTTCCACAGGACGTCCCAGCCGATGACGGCATAGGGGACCAGGTATAAGAGCCACAGGAACGCTGCGCCGCCCGCCGGCAGCAGCGCCGGCAGTAGCTCGACGGCGGCCAGCAAAGCCGCCGCCAGGAGGATCCTGTACAGCATCTTCCGCTGTTTGCGGGTGAGGTTTTTCATGGAAGCGCCTCCTTAAAGATCGTTCCCTGCGTTCGAAGCGCGGTCGTGCTATCCTGTAAGCGGCATGGGGCAGGACATGCCGCCCAGCTCATGCGATGAGACCGCCGCCGCTGCGGAGAACGGGCGGCGTCTCTTTGCTTCGAGGCCGGCAGCGCGGCAGGGCCCCGGCGGGAGATGTTCAGCCGGGCTTTCGCAGGACCGCCAGCCCCACGGGCAGGCGGCCGGGGATGACCTCCACAGTTACCCGGCCCAGCCCCAGGCGCTCCAGGAACATCCGGTAGGTCTCGGGGGTAAAGGCGTGCTCATAGTGGAAGCCCACTCCCTGATAGATCCGGATCATGCTCCCGTAGGCCGTCCCCACCTTTCCCTGGAGGTACGTGGGCAGGATGAGCCGCCCGCCCGGGGCGGTCACCCGCCACAGCTCCCGGACCGCCGCTTCCGGCTCCGGGAGCAGGTGGAGCACGTTGGCGGCGATGACCGCGTCAAAACGGCCGTCCGGGTCCGGCAAAGCGCACACGTCCCGGCGGGCAAAGCGCAAATGGGAAAGCCCCCGGCGGCGCGCCTTCCGTTCCGCCCGCTTCAGCATGGCCTCCGACAGGTCCGTGCAGAGGACGGAAGCGGCCCGCTCCGCCGCCGCCAGGGAAAACCGCCCCGTTCCGGCGGCGCAGTCCAGCACATCGGCCCCGGCCGGGATCAGCTCCGCCGCTCGGGCGGCGGCGGCGGTGTTCGCGCGCCGGTCGGTCCACTGGGCAAGATCATAAAACGGGGCCCAGCGGTCCCAAAACGATCTCACAGGTTGATGACGCAGTCGGGCTCCACCTTTTTGCAGACGGAGACGATCTCCTTCATGATGTCGTCGAACCGGGCGTCGTCCGCGTCCACGGTCATCTTCTGGGCCATGAAGCTGACGGTGGCGTCGTTCACGCCGTCGATCTTCTTGATGGCGGCTTCCATTTTGGCGGCGCAGTTGGCGCAGTCCAGGTCGGTGAGCTTGAAACGCTTTTTCATGGTGATCTTCCTCCTGATATGTTCATATGTCTTCGCATAGGGGAAACGAGGTCACTCCCGGACGTGCTCCAGCCCCTGGTCGATGATGGTCTTCACATGGTCGTCCGCCAGGGAGTAGAACACCGTCTTGCCCTCCCGGCGAGACTTCACCAGCCGGGCGTTCTTCAGGGCCCGGAGCTGGTGGGAGATGGCCGACTGGGTCATGCCCAGCAGCGCCGCGATGTCGCACACGCACATCTCCGCCTCGAAGAGCACGTACAGGATGCGGACCCGGGTGGAGTCCCCGAAGATGCGGAACAGCTCCGTCAGGTCATAGAGCGTGTCCTCCCCCGGCAGTTCCCGCCGGACCTTCTCCACGATGTCCTCATGGGCGTGGATGAAGTCGCAGCACTCCACGGTATAACGGTCCTCCA
This sequence comes from uncultured Oscillibacter sp., assembly GCF_910584465.1. Taxonomy (GTDB): domain Bacteria; phylum Bacillota; class Clostridia; order Oscillospirales; family Oscillospiraceae; genus Oscillibacter. Next base: position 38,686 of record NZ_CAJUBK010000014.1, on the reverse strand, counting down.
TGGTCCGCCTCCTTTCAGTTGAACATCTGAACGAGTGTTCATATGTTCATTATACTCAGCCGCCCTGCTTTGTCAACCCCCTTTTCAAAAAAAGTGGAGATCCGTCCCGCCTTGTGGTATACTGTCGCTGGATACGAGTTCTAAGCAAGGAGGTCTTCTGATGGAGGACATGGAAAAACTGCGGCTGGAGACCCTGCAGCTGGGGTCCAACGCCTTCACGGTCTACAATTCCATCCAGCTGGAGTCCGCGGAGCCGGACCACGTGGTCTACCGTCTGGACATCCGGCCCGAGAGCCGGAACCCTTACGGCATGGTCCACGGCGGGGCGCTCTACACCCTGGCGGACGACGCCGCCGGAGGCACCGCCCACAGCGACGGGCGGCACTACGTGACCCAGAGCGGGGGCCTGCACTTCCTGGACAACCGGGCCCACGGGACCATCCGGGCCGCCGGGCGGGTCCGCCACCGGGGGCGCTCCACCGTCCTGATCGCCGTGGACATCACCGACGAGGCCGGGGCCCTGCTGGCGACGGGGGAGTTCACCTATTTCTGCGTGGATGCCAGGCGCATGGCGGAGCGGGCGGAGGAAACGTAAGGCCCGTGCCCATGGCCGCGGGGGCTTTGCTCCTGCCGGGGGGCTCCCCTCCGCGGGACAACGCCCGCCGGGGCGCCTGAGGGACGGCGGGAGGCCGTCCGGGCGGCGCCGCAGGGCCGCAGACACCGAAAAGCAGGCCCCCGGCCGGGAACGGCCGAGGGCCTGTCAGGGTCTCAAAAAGCAGTCCGGGCCGGGCGGCTCAGGTATTGTCCCGGCTGATCGGCTCCCGCACCAGCAGACGGCGCAGGGCCTTGGCGTTGAAGGGGATCAGGGGATACAGATAGCCCCTGCCCACCAGGGGCTTGGTGGTCGCCAGCAGGACGAGGATGCCCAATATGCCCAGGCCATAGCCCCACACGTCGAAGACCGCCGTCAGCAGCAGCAGCGCCACCCGCAGCAGCTTGAAGGCATAGCCCATCTCATAGCTGGGCTGGGCGAAGCTGGCCACGGACACGAAGGCCATATACACCAGCACCTCCGGCCCCAGCCAGCCCGCCTGGACGGCGAAGTCGCCCAGGATCAGCGCCCCCAGCATGGAGAAGGAGTTGGACAGCGAGTCCGGCGTGTTCAGGGACGCCAGCTTCAGCACGTCCACCAGGAACTCCACCACCAAAAGCTGCCACAGCAGCCCCAGCGCCGCCGGCTCCGGCGAGGAGAGGAACTCCAGCCACTCCGGCAGCCGCCCCGCCTCCTTGACCATCAGATACCAGGTGGGCGTGATCAGCAGGGAGATCAGGAACACCACGATGCGCAGCAGCCGGAGATAGGTCCCCACCAGGGGCGGGAAATAGAACTCGTTGGCCTCCTGGGTGAAGTCGAAGAACGTGGTGGGCAGGATCATCACCGACGGGGAGTTGTCCACCATCAGCACCACGTTGCCCTCCATGACGCTGGCGGCGGCGCTGTCGGGCCGCTCCGTATAGCGGACCTTGGGGAAGGGGTTGTACCACTGCCTGGGCCGGATGGCCTCCGCCAGGCTCTCCTGGGCCATGGAGAGGGAGTTCACGTCGATGCCCCGGAGCTTTTGCCGGATGTCCTCCAGGAGCCGGCGGTCCGCCTTGTCCTCCAGGTAGCACAGCACCGCGTCGGTGTGGGAGCGCCTGCCCAGCTTGACGCCCTCCATCGTCAGGCGGGGGTCCCGGATGCGGCGGCGGAGCAGGGCCATGTTGGGCACCACCGCCTCCACGAAGCCGTCGTGGGATCCCCGGAGGACCTTGCCGTCCGGCGGCTCCTCCACGCCCCGGCCGGGGTAATCCTTGGCGTCGATCTGGGCCGAGCCGCGGAGCCCCTCCACCAGCAGGAGGCTCTTGCCCGCCAGCACGGCGGTGACGGCCTCGTCGAAGTCGAAGCCCACGTCCACCTCCGAGAAGGAGATGAAGCGGTCGGCGAAGTCCTTCATCTCGCTCAGGCCGTCCAGGGCGTCCCCCGGCAGGGAGAGCCAGAAGGCCCCCATGCGCTCCAGGGTCTCGTCCTTGCCGTAGCCGTCCACGACCCAGATCCGGGCCCTGCGGCCCGCGATGATATAGTCCCGGCTGACCATGTCCACGCTGCGCCCGACCCCCAGGGCCTGGTCGAAGCCCCGGATGCTTTCCATGTAATTATCCGATATCGTTCCCATGCGCCACCTCCAAGAATGGGAGTAGTATGCACGGGATGGGGACGCTTATCCATAAAAAAAGACCGCCTCCCGGGACGAGACGGTCCCCCGGCGGGCCCGGTCCGGCCGGGCGGGCCCCCGGACAGGGAAGCCGCCCCTTCCCAGGGGCCCGGGTCTGTGGTATCATAGGTACAGCAGGTCCGGAACACATTTTGAAAAGGAGGTCCCATCATGCTGAGGCCGAAAGAACTCGTCCGATCGTGGGTAGACGCCTTCAACGCCGGGGACGCGGACGCCCTCGCCGCCCTGTACCACGACGACGCGGTCAACCACCAGGTCGCCAACGACCCGGTCTGCGGCCGCGCCGCCATCCGCGAGATGTTCGCGGAAGAATTCTCCGCCGCCGAGATGGTCTGTATCGTGGAGCACCTGTTCGAAGACGGGCAGTGGGCGATCCTGGAGTGGCGGGACCCGCTGGGCCTGCGCGGGTGCGGCTTTTTCCAGGTGGTCAACGGGAAGATCGTGTCCCAGCGGGGCTATTGGGACAAGCTCTCCTTCCTGCGCCAGCACGGCCTCCCGATCGAGTGACGGGGCGCGCCGGGGCCCCTCAGCCCTCCCGCTCCTTCCACAAGGCCACCAGCGTACCGTTCAGCTCCGCCCCCAGGATCAGCACGTTGGCGGACATGTACAGCCAGATCATCAGCACGATCACCGTGCCGATCGACCCGTAGAGCAGGGAGTAGTTGGCGAAATTGTCCACATACATGGCGTACAGCCAGCTCAGGGCCATCCACACCGCCAGGGCCGCCAGGGTCCCCGGCCAGAGGTCCCGCCAGGGCCGGCGACCGTCCTGGGCCAGGGCGTAGAGGAAGAACAGGGCGAAATACCCCACCACCGCCGCCGCCGGGAAGCGCATCCGCGCCCACAGCTCCGCCACGAACAGCGGGAGGCGGAAGTTCCCCACGGCGTAGCCCAGCAGCCGGTCGCCCACGGTCATGAGGGTCAGCGTCAGGGCGATGGCCGAGATCAGCACCACGGTATAGAGCAGGGTCTTCAGCCGGTGGATCACCGCCCGCTTCGGCGGGCCCAGGTGATAGGCCGTCCGCACGGAGACCATCAGGGCATTGGTGGCCCGCATGGGGAACCAGATGGAGAAGAACAGGCCGAACAGCAGCAGCTGAGGACTGGGGTCCGCCCCCACGTGGAGCAGGTAGGCCCGGATGATGTCCACGATATCCCGGGGCAGGAACTCTCCCAGGGCCAGCAAGATCGCGGTGACGTTCAGGTCCAGCAGGCCCAGCAGGGCGCTGATGAAGATCAGGAACGGGAAGATCATGAACAGCAGGTAGAACGCCAGCGCCGCGCTCTGGACGCCCACGCCGTGGCGGAAATAGCGCTGGATCAAAAGATATGCCCCTCTGGGCAGTCTGCGGGTCCAGGATGTCACGAAGCACTCACTCCCACTCCTCCCAGATCTCGGGATGGTATCCCACGGTGGCCTCCCTGCCGTTGCGGACGATGGGCGTCCGGAAAAGCGCCGGGTGCTCCAGCAGCTTCTCCTCCCGGGCGGCGGGGGCGATGTAAGCCATGTACAGCTCCTCATAGGCCCGGCCCTCCGTGTCGACCAGGGCCTCGAAGCCAACTTTCTGCTTGACGGACTGGTACTCTCTGGGGGATAATCCTTTCGAGGGCAGATCGATGTACTGGAACTTGATCCGGCGCTCCTTGAACCAGCGCTGGGCCTTTTTCGTGTCGAAGCACTTGGAGGAACCGAAGATCTGGATGTTCATAACGCGTTCTCCTTTGCGTCTGTCCCAATGATTATAATCCGTGGGGAGGTATTTTTATGACGGAAGCAGTCGAGACCCTGAAGGCATGGGTGGAAGCGTCCCGGCAGATCGTCTTCTTCGGCGGCGCCGGGGTCAGCACGGAGTCCGGCATCCCGGATTTCCGTTCCACCGGCGGGCTCTACCACCAGGAGTGGAAGTATCCGCCTGAGGTCATTTTAAGCCATACCTTCTACAAAAGCAACCCCGAAGAGTTCTTCCGCTTCTACCGGGCCAAGATGCTGGCTCCGGAGGCCAAGCCCAACGCCGCCCACAAAAAGCTGGCGGAGTGGGAAGCGGCGGGGAAGCTGACCGCCGTGGTCACGCAGAACATCGACGGCCTCCACCAGGCCGCCGGGAGCCGGCATGTCTGCGAGCTCCACGGCAGCGTCCACCGCAACCACTGCGAGCGGTGCGGGAAGTCCTATGGCCTGGACTTCATCCTGAACGGGAGCGGCATCCCCCGGTGCAGCTGCGGCGGCATCGTCAAGCCGGACGTGGTGCTCTACGAGGAGGGGCTGGACCAGGACGTGATGGACGACGCGGTGAGCTCCATCGCCAGGGCGGACCTGCTGATCGTCGGCGGCACCTCGCTGAACGTCTGGCCGGCGGCGGGGCTCATCAACTACTTCCGGGGGGACCGGCTGGCGCTGATCAACAAGTCCGCCGTGGCCCGGGACCTTTCCGCCGGACTGGTCATCACGGACCCCATCGGGGAGGTCATGGCGCGGTTGTGAAGCGGCGAAGGAGCGTCCCTCCGCCCAAGGCGCGGAGAGACGCTCCAAGGAAAAAAATCGGGAAAAACCGAAAATGGGTGTTGACAACCAGGGCGGTTCTGGCTATAATAATCAAGCAGTCTTTTCTGGGAGACGCAAGATCATGCGGCTGTGCTGGAACTGGTAGACAGGCCAGCTTGAGGTGCTGGTGTCGTATCGACGTGTGGGTTCAAGTCCCGTCAGCCGCACCATAGGTCCTCCTCAGGAAGACCTCGCACACCATGCGCGAGTGGTGGAATTGGCAGACTCGCTAGATTCAGGTTCTAGTGTCCTTTACGGACGTGCGGGTTCAAGTCCCGCCTCGCGCACCAGGATGAAAACCGGGGTCCCGTCTCATACGGGGCGGGACCTGGTTTCATGCTCCGTCCGGCGGACCATCACAAGTTCATATCAATGCGCGCGAGTGGTGGAATTGGCAGACTCGCTAGATTCAGGTTCTAGTGTCCTTTACGGACGTGCGGGTTCAAGTCCCGCCTCGCGCACCAGAAAAACGAGACAGGCGATGCCTGTCTCGTTTTTCTGGCGCCCCGCCCTCCCCGTATCCCCGTTCTCTCCTCTCCGTGATGGCACGGAGACCACACCATATCAAGGAGGACAGCAGCGCCATGGCATTTTCAAGAGGAGACCTGACAGAGGCCAAGCGGCAGATCGACTCCACCCTCCACAAGCTGCGGCAGACCGTTTCCACGCTCCAGGCGAAGGAACGCCCCGAGCGCTATAGACCGCAGATCACCCTGGCCCTTCGGCGGATAAGGGCCTTCGAGATCGCAGCGCACCTGATCGAGGACGAGCTTTCGCGAACAGGAGATCCCGATCAAAAAGGCGGCTGACCGGAAGGTCCGCCGCCTCAGGCTGTCGAAAAGTCTTTTCGACAGCCTGAGCAAGTTTTCAGAACTTTCAAAAAAGTTCTGAAAACTTATTTATCGAAAACGAAAGGGACCCTTCCTGGGTCCCTCTCGTAGCTCTCTTCCTTCCCATCGATGTAGTTCTCTCTACTTTTTCGACAGGCTGAGGCGGCTGACCGGAAGGTCCGCCGCCTTTCTCCATGCTCCGCCCCGTCCGGCAAAGCCTCATCCCTCTTCCTGCTCCGGCGGGACCGCCAGCTGGAACCCCTCCCAGTCGTATCCCTCCGCCTCCACGGCCCCCCAGGTGTAGCCCTCCCCCTCGCACTCTCCCCAGGTGAGATACCGGAACGAGAACTCCACCCCCAGATGGCAGGGCAGGATATCCATCACGATCTTCTCGATCTGTTCGAACTCCGGCGGGACGCCCGCCGTGCCGGGGAACTCCACCCGGACCTGGTTCGTCCCCGTCTCGATGACCCGGGCCCAGATGCCGCAGCCCCGTATCGTCCTGTCGATGGCCTCCGGGGTCAGGCTGTCCCCATCGATCTGCAGCAGCGCCGCGATCGCCGCCCGGCGCTCTTTCGGCGTCGCCGCGGCGGGGCGGCGGAGGAACAGCGCCTCCCGCCGGCTCAGGCCCTCACCCTCCGCCGTGGCGGTGACGCTCTCCCGCTCCACGTCCTCCAGACGCTCCGCCACGAAGTCCAGCCCCCTGCCCAAGGCGCAGATCTCCGCCCCGCTGAGGGACTCCCGGTCCAGCCGGTAGACGCCCAGCGGGGCCAGCAGCGCCCTCAAATACTCCTCGTACATGTCACGCCTCCGTCAGCTCCGTCACATCCAGCGTCCCCAGCACCGGCAGCACCATGCTGTTCGCCGGGAGGTCCGCCGCCGGGGAGGTGAACCGGTAGTTCTCCACGCCCTCCACGTGATAAAGCCGATCCCCCAGCTCCGCCAGGCGCACCGCCTTGCCCAGCAGCCGCCCGCCGAAAAGACCGGCGATCGCCCGCCGCGCGGACTCCAGCACCGCCTCCTTGTCCGCCCCCTCCTTGGGGGCCACCTTGACCGCCACGTCCACCGTCTCCGCAGTGGGGGCCAGGACCTTCACCGTCACCGCGATCTCCCGCTTCTCCTGCAGCTCCGCCCGCAGCCCCTCCAGCAGCTCCGCGTCCGGCAGGCCCTTCTCCCCCGTGACGTAGACGTTCACCGTCCCCGGCCCTTCCGCCCGGCCCACGGCCTTCGCCGCCGTCACGCCGGGATAGCGCATGGCCGTCGTCTCATACCAGGCCGTGTTGGCCCCGTTGGGCAGCCGCTGATAGCTCTCCAAGATCCGCGCCCGGAAGGTCTCGTCATCCTCCTCGTCCGCGCCGCCGGTGAAGGCGCCGGGGTTCGTCACCGCGGTCACCGCCAGGGGGCAGGCCGTCAAAAACCGCACCGCCCCCGGCACCACGTTGCCCCCCGTCCCGGCCTCCACGGCCTCGGCCGGGGCGTCGGCATACAGCGTCCCCTCCCGGAGCACCGCGTCCGCCGTGGTCCTGACCCGGACCTCCTCCGCCGTCATGCACACCGTCCCCGCCGGGATGGCGATGTCCATGGCCGGGGCCGCCGCCACGGAGAAGCGCAGCACGCCGCCCGACCGGACCGCCTTCAGCCGCTCCAGCCCCCGCATGGTCCCATGCCGGTCCAGGAAGGCCCCCTGGGCCGTCTGGGGGAAGCTCTGGTCCAGCACCCAGTCTGCCTGCATCTCCAGGGCCTGGAGCTCCGCCGCCGCGGCCCACAGCCGGACCGCCAGGTCGCAGCCCGCCTCCGGCGTGAAGCCCGCCCGTGCGCGGAAGTCCGCCAGCAGTCCCTCATAGATCGTCTCGATGGTCCGCAAATCCTCTCCTCCTTCCCCTGGCGCTCAGACCAGGACCTCCACCGTCACCGGCAGCGGCTCCCCCTGATAGCGCAGCCGCGCCGTCACCGATGCCGTCCCGGCCGGGCCCGGCTCCAGCGTCACGTCCTCCACCGTCACCGGCTCCTCCGCCAGCGCCTCGGCCACATACTGCCGGGCGGCGGCGGGCCGTTCCAAGGCGGGGACCCTCCCCAGCTCCCACAGGCGGCTCCCCAGCTCCTCCCAGAAGGGGAAGGCCCCCCTCCTGGCCGTCAGGCGGAAGAGCACCCTCTGCAGCAGGGCCTCCCGGCCCCGGACCCGGCGCAGGCCCCCCACGCCGTCGGCGACATAGTCCCCGTCCCTCAGTTCCAGTTCCATCGTCTCCTCCTCAGCACCGGCAGGGCCCGTAGGGCGTCCCGTTGACCGTCAGCTCGCCGGAGATGTCCACCCTGCGCCCCCGGATCGCCACGTCGCCGCCCACGATCTCCACGCTCCCGTCCTGCCGGAGATATACCGTATTGCCGCCGGGGCCGTAGATATAGACCTCCCCCGGCCCGACGTCCGCCGGCGCTTCCGGCGGCCTCGTCCCGGCGACGCACTGCTCCTCGCCGCCGGGACCGCCCTTGATCACCAGCACCGCCGCCCCGTTGGCCGGGGTCCACAAATAGCCGCCCGGCCCGTATACCGGCAGGTCCCGGACCTCCCCCCGCGTCACGACGCCCACCCGCCTGCCGCTGATGGTGGTCACGCCCATGTCCGCGTCGGCGGTCGCCGCCGCCGGCTTCACCTGTTTCGAAAGCCACATCCCGCGTCCCTCCCCGCACCGATCTTCAAAGGGGCTTCAATGTCAGCGCCGCCGTCGCCCCGTCCCGGCGGTCGAAGCGGTTCTCCGCCTCCGCCACCCGGAAGGTCCCGCTGAGCCCCATCCGCTCCAAGGACACCGCCGCCCGGTCCCCCGGGAAGGCCAAAAAGCTCCCCGGCAGCGTCACCTCCGCCGTCCAGGCGTCCTCCTTGGACCGCCGGATCTGATATTCCCCCGTGTACCGCATCGCGGCCCAGGTGCTCTGTCCCGGCGTGTACATCACCCGGCGGCACTGTCCGCCCCGGTCGATCGTCTCCTGGTCCTTCACAGAGAAGGACTTGTTCCGCGTCTTGTCGATGACCAGCACCTCGCTCAAAACGCCGTAGCGGTCCTCCCGCAAAGTGCAGGAGAGCACCGGGTCCTCCTCTCCGATGGAGAAGGTCTCCCCCTCCTCCTCCGGCACGGCCAGCAGCTCCCCCTCCCGGCTGAACCGGGGCGAGAACCCCCCATAGGTCCGGCAGAAGCCCTCCACCGCTTTCCACTGGCTGGACCCCGCCGCCACCGTGTAGACGGACCCGGCCCGGAGCTCCGCCGCCGCGGCGCAGTCCACGCCGTAGGGCGTCACATGGTTGTCCAGGATCTCCGCCAGCGTGGCGCGCTCGTAGGTGACGGGCCGCGACTCGTTGTCCAGCAGCCGGGCGGCGCAGCCCCGCCCGGTGACGGTCGCCGTCAGCCCCGTGCTGTCCAGATCCACCGTGTACTCGTCCACGACGGCCCGGAGCATCACCTGCCCGCCCTCCTCCGCCGTGAAGCCCGCGGCCATGCGCAGGGGCTGGGCCATCTCCTTTTGGTAGACGAAGGTGACGGAGAAGCTGTCGCAGGGCACCGTCCCCGTATGGTTCACCCGCCAGCTCAGCAGCGGCGGCAGCTGGAAGGTCCGATGGTCCGCCGTATGGAGCTTCCCCGTCATGGGACGTTCACCGCCTCTCCCGGATAGATCAGGTTCGGGTTCTTGATCTGCGGGTTGGCCCGGATCAGCGCCGCCAGCTCCACGCCGTACTGCCTGGCGATGCCCCAGAGGGTGTCGCCCCTGCGCACGGTATGGGTCCTCGCGCCCTGGCTGGGGCCCCCCGGCGGCGCGGCGTCCTCTCCGCCGCCCTCCTCCGTCACCGCCTTCAGTCCGCCGTCATAGCCGTCCCAGTCCTCCCAGAACTCGAAGCGGTAGCGCACGAAGTCCGGTCTGGGCTCCTCCGCCGCCTCCAGCGACACGAAGTAGGCCCGTTCCGCCTGCCACACCGGATGGATCAGCAGCCCCGGTCCCCCCTCCCGGAAGACCTCTGCCAGCTCCCGGAACCGTGCATAGGCGTCCCCGCCCGCGAACACGCCCTCCCCCTTCAGCACCCGGTAGGAGCCTCCCAGCTCCTGCATCACGCACCCGCCGAAGGGCACCGGGTGGACGGCCATCCGCCGCCGGTGCTCCACCGCATAGGTCTCCGGGTTGTGGGGCCATGTGAAACCTTTGAACCGCATCGGCGTCAGCCGCATGCGTCATCCCCCCTCCCGCCGGGCCCCGGGGCCCGGCTTCGCGTCAATATATCGTGAACCCGCCGTCATAGCGCCGGGCGTCCCGCTGGACCGCCCTGGACAGCGCCCTGGCGCCCTCCTCCGCCCGGAGGGCCGCCGTCTCTCCGGGGCCGCCCCAGGGGACAGTCCCGCCGGCCCCTCCCGTCTCCGGGAAGGCCGGCAGTCCCTCCTGTCCCCCGGGCCCCGTCCCGCCTCCACCTCCGCCCCGACGGGCCGGGCCGGCCATCGGCATCCACTCGATCCGCCCGCCGTCGCCGCCGCTTCCGGCATCCCCTCCGCGGCCGGGCCCTCCCTCCGCGGACCGCTCTCCGGCGCGTCTCCTCCCGGCGGTCCCTGCCGCCGCCGTCTCCCGGGTCCTCCGCCGGGCCTCATATCCGCCGGAGGGCCCCGAAAGCTCCTTCCGCGCCGCCGCCGTCCCGCCCAGCGGACCCGCGCCGTCTCCCTGCGCCGCCCAGGCCGGGACCGCCGGGACGTCCGTCCCCCGGCGGCTTCGCTCCGGGCCCCCGCCAGATCCGCCTGCGCCCGGGCCCTCCGCCCGGAGGTCCTCCGCCTCCCCGCTCCTCCCGGCGCTTTGGGACCAGCGGTCCTGTCCAGCCCCCCGGACCAGCTCCCCGGCCCCCAGGGCCTCATCCCCCGGCCCTCCTTCGGGCCCGCCTCCGGCGTATCGCCCCGACGGCCCGGCGGCTCGCCCCCGCGCCGCCGCGGGCCCTGCCGGGCCCCGCTCCCTGCCCCGGGCGGCATCCCCGTCCTCTCCGCCGCCCAGCAGCAGTGCCGCCAGCGCCGCCCGCTGCCGCTCCAGCTCCCGGCCTAAGTAGTCCATGTCCTCCCCTCTCCCCTCAGCGCCTCGAACCGCGCCATGTCGAAGGCCGGGTCCTCCGCCCCGTCTCCGTCTCCTCCGGGGCGGCGGCCCTCCGGACCGCCGTCCTCCGCCAGATGCAGCAGCAAACGCTCCATCTGCCGTCCCGTCAGATCCCCCAGGGCCTCCGCTCCGTCCTCATAGACCCGCCGGCCCCGGAGGAAGCAGCACTCGGCCACGATCCGCCCGTTGCACATCAGCACCCGCTCCAGCGGGTCCCCGATCTCCCGGCACTCCTGCCACAGCCCCAGCAGCCGCCCCGCCGTCAGGGGCCGCAGCTCGTCGAACTCCCTCATGCCGACGTCTCGATCCGCTTCGCCGCCACCACGGTGACCTTCTCCGCCACCATGGCGTTCAGCTCCCCGTCCTCCTGGATGCCGCTCCACTGGCAGTCGCTGTAGATGACCCGCCGGTCAGGCTTGCAGATCACCAGGGAGAAGTTCGAAAGATCGTAGAAGTCGATCCCGTCGGACACCGCGCTGTCCGTGGCGTAGAGCCGGGTCAGCTCCAGGGTATAGCGCTTCTGCCCCTCGATGGTGGCCACCGGCTCGCTCTCGCCGAAGGCTTCCACGCTCTGAGAGGTCTTGCTGGCCTTGGCAGTGTAGCTCTGCACCACCGCCACCTTCCTGCCGTCCATCTCCAGATAGATGTCGGCGCTGGTGGGAAATCCCGTCACGCTCCTCACGCTCCCTTCCTCAGATCTCGATGTGTACGTTCAGCCGCACCTGGTTCAGCCCGTGGGCCACGGAGAACCCGAACTCCACCAGGCACACGGCGGGGTCCTCCGCCGACGGCGTCACCGTCACGCCGTCATAGCCGTCGATGATCTCCGCCGCCAGCTTCTTCTCCAGCTCCACGATGACCTGGGAGCGGATCGCGGCCCGGTTCCGGGCGTTGTTCTTGCTCCGGGAGAACTTGCTGCGCAGGGCAGAGCGCACCGCCGGGATCACGTCGTCCACGATCAGGACGGTGGTCAGCTCCCGCCACGCGGCGTCGTCGATCCCGCCGGTCTTGGTCCGGGTCGTGATGCCCCGCACGGGGGACACCACGCCCGCCGCGCACTCCAGCGGCGTCACGCCGCCCCGGACCAGCCGGTCGATGTCCCGGTCGCTGTAGTCCTGGCGCAGTCCGCCCAGGCCCTTCACCGCCGCGCCGTTCAGGGGGACCGCCGGGTCCCCGCCCGCCGCGGCCAGGGCCGCCACCGCCGCCGCCGCGAAGACGCCGGGCAGCGGCTCCCCGGCGCTGTCCAGGGCGTCGGGCCCCACCAGCACCATGCGCTCGCTGTTCAGCTCCGCCGCCCGGCCCACCAGCGCCTCCACGTCCGCCCCGTCGCAGCCCACCACGGCGATCCGCTCATGCCGCAGGCCGCTGGCCTCCTCCACCGCGGCCCGCAGGGCCTTGTGCACCGTCTCCTCGCCGCTGTCGCAGACCAGGATCTGCGCCTCCGCCGTGCCCAGCGCGGCGAAGGCCCGCTCGTAGTCCTCCGCCGTGCCCTCGTCCGCCACGCGCACCGCCGTCACGGCGGACGCGCCGCCCGCGAACAGCAGGCGCAGGATGATGCTCATCCCCGCCGTCCGGTCCTCGCCGAAGATGGACGCGCCGGCGGCGTAGCCCGTCACCGTCACCGGCTCATCCACCGTGCCCTTCGCGGCCTTCGCCGCCACGCCGATGGTCCGCGCCGCCCGTCCCCCGGACACCACCGAGGACGTGTCGTAGACCGAGTAGACCCCCGGCCGCTCATGCAGATCGTTCACTTCGCAAAACCCCTTTCAACTGAAAATCCAGGAACACGCCTTCCGCCTCCCCGGCCTCGGCCAGGAACAGCGCCTCGCACCGGAGCTCTCCCCGCCGCAGGAACAGCCCCGTCCCCTTCTCCCAGGCCAGCGCCTCCCAGCGCAGCTCCCCAGGCCGGATGCCCTCCGGCAGTCCGCCCAGCAGCACCGCCGCCGCCGTCTCGGCGCCGTCCTCACAGTCCGCGGCCCGCGCCGCCCGGAGATCCACCGTGATGCGCCCCTCCAGCCGCTTGCCATAGACCTCCCGGATCTCGCCGCCGGCCCCCCGCGTCTGCCCCAGGTATCCGCAAAGGCCCAGCGCCTTCCCCTCGGCGGCCCCCACGGCCACCGTCGCCAGCGCCGTCTCCCTCTCCGCCGCCCATTTGGCGGGGAAAGCGGCCTCCGCCTCCAGCCCCGCGTCCCGCAGGGCGCCGATCACCGCGTCCCGGATCTGCCGCAATTCCTTCATCCCGTCTCCCTCGCCCGTTCCAGCACGGCCCGCCAGTGGCAGAGCGTGCCTCCGATGTGATGGGGCCGTCCGCTCCGCGCCCGGAACCGTCTCCCGTCCCAGCAGACCACGTCCCCGGCCTCCACGGCCGCCCGCCCCAGATACAGCCACAGCCGCCCGTCCAGCCAGCCCACCGCCGTCATCTCCGGCACGGCCTCGTCCCGCTCCGTCACCGGCTGGAGGAACGCCCGCACGGTCTCCGCCGTCCCCCCGTGCTCCACCGTCACCTCCTGCCCGTACCGGGCCAGGATCTCCTCCACCCAGCGCGTCATCCTTCGACCCCCCGGGCCCAGAGCCCCGCCGCCCGGACGTAAGGCTCCATCAGCCTCTGCGCCGCCTGCCGCAGGCTCTCCGCCGCCCTGTGCCGCTCGCCGCCGTCCCGGATCCGCACGGAGACGTCCCCGGCGGAGAAGGAGGCCACGCCGCCTCCCCCGGTCCCCGCCGTCAGATCCGCCGCCGCCGTGAAGGCGGCGGCGCAGACCAGCGCCTCGCCGCACTCCTCCGGCTCCACGCCCTCCCGCAGGCGGCTCACCCAGGCGGTCTCCGCCGCGGCGCACAGGGGCTCCAGCAGCGCCCGCTCCGCCTCGCCGGCCCCGGCCGCCGCCATGGCCAGCTCCAAGATCCGTCCCCTCATCCGGCTGCTCCTCTCAGGCCCCGGCGCCCAGCTTCATCACCTTGGACGCATCCGTGAACAGCTTGGCGAAGCCGGAGATGGAGGTGATGGCCGCCCGCTCCAGCTGGCGGTCGATGAGCTTGTCGTACTCCACCGTCACCTCGCTGCCGGTGACCTGCTCCAGGGCGTAGTTCCTGTCCAGCCCGATGATGGTCCCGGCGGGCATGGCGGAGGTCCGCAGGAGCTTGGCCCCCAGCGGCGTGGACAGCGTGCCGGTGCCCTGGAAGTTCAGCCCCGTCAGCGGGTTCTGGAACTCCTTGAGCTTCAGCAGCTTCAGCATGGTGTCCCCGCCCACCAGCAGGGTGTTCATGGTGTAGGGGTCGAACCGGCTCCAGAACTCCAGCAGCGCGTCATAGCTCAGCTCGCCGCCGGCGTCCACCACCTCCGCCGGGTTGCCGTTGCCGTCGCCCTCCATCAGCACCCCGATCGCGTCCTGGAGGTGCATCTTGCCGATGTACGCGCCGATCTGCCGCAGCGTCACGGAGAACAGGTCCAGCCGCTGGAAGCGGATGGCCTCATAGGACGCCACCAGCATCCTGCCCCGCTTGCGGAGCTTGACCAGGTTCTCCTGGGTCCGCACGGAGGTCTCGGGGATCGCCCCGCCCTCCTCCACCTGCACCAGCTCCTTCTCCTCCTCCGTGGGCACGGAGGCGATGGAACGGTAGTCCATCCCGTCGAACTTCGTCACCGTAGCGGTGATGTCGGGCAGGATGCCGCCCTCCTCCACCCCCTGGCGCACCACCCGGGACACGAACTCCGGGAACAGCACCGAGGACTCGGTGGTGTGGAAGAACTTCTCCACCTGGTCGCTGTCCGCGCCCTTGACGCGGATGTCGAAGCGCTTCAGCTGCCGCTGGAAGGCGTCCAGCCCCTCCAGGCTCGTGCCGCGGTATCGCTCGCTGGGATCGAGCTCCTCCAGCGTCTTGGTGAAGCTCTTCCCGCCGCGGCCGTACATGCCCTTCTCCAGCCGCACGTTCTCGAAATGATAGCTCATACGTCTCTCCTCCTTACTGTATATCCAGCCAGGGGCCCCCGCCCCGCCGCTGCCTTCAAACCAGGAACGCGGACGCGTCTTCCTCCGCCGTCCCCTCCCTGCGCCGCAGCTGCACCGGGAGGGGGAAGCGCTTCGCCGCCCGGGCCTCATAGGTCCGCCGCAGCTCCAGCAGCTCCGGCTCCTCCAGCCGCCCGGCGGCCTTGGCGAAGATGCCGCCGTCCAGCCCGTCGTCCGCCAGCATGGCAAGGCGCACCACCTCCCGCCGCAGCTCCCTGAGGTACTTCCGTCCCAGCTCGGCCTCCTTCCGAAGGGCCTGCTCCCCGCCGTCCCGCTCCTGTCCGAAGCGTTTCAGGATGCCCGCCCGCCTCTGTGCGGGCACGGCCACGAAGGACCACTCGTAAGCGTCCGTCACGTCCTTGAGCTCCATGAAGCACAGCCCCCCGTCGTAGACCTGTCCCCGGACGTGGGCGCAGCCGCCGCTTTCCGCGCCGCAGATGGAGCAGACGCTCCGCCCCACGCTGCACCCGACGCTGACCTCCTTCTTGATGCCGCCCTCGATCTCGGCGATGAGGTCCCCGTTCTTCTCCGTCCTCAAAAGATAGGCCCAGCCTTTCAGCCAGCGGTAGCCCTCCCCGGCGGCGGTCCGCACCGCCGGTTCCCGGACGACCTCGGTCTTGTAGATCCGCGCCGTCTGCCCCTGGGCGCTCCACTGGTGGTCGAAGATGCCGCTCTTGCCCACCATCAGCTCCCCCAGCCGCTCCAGCGCCTCCTCGTCGAACCGCTCGAAGTCCCGGTCCACCTCGTTGTCGCACAGCCGCACGGCGAACGCATACACCTGTTCCGCCTCCAGCTCGGCCTTCGCCAGCCGGTTGATGAGCGCCAGGTCCTCCGCCGTGACCTCCAGTCCCTTCCAGTCCTCCATGCACGTCCCTCCTCCGTCTCACGCCTCCGCGGCGTCGTTCTCGATCCTCAGCTTCCGGGCCTGTTCCCGGTAGAGGGCGGCCCTGGCCTCCTCCACCTGGTCCTGGAGGTTGATGTCGTCCCAGACGACCTCGAACCCGCACCCGAAGCCCTTCATCCGCAGCCACAGCCGGCAGACCCGCTCCACCACCGGCGTCAGCGTCCGCCGCAGGGCGGTGATCTCCGTGGTCAGCATGTCCGCCTGCTGGGAGCTCATCCTCTCCGTGGAGTTCCAGCTCAGTCCCAGCAGGAAGGGCGGGATGCCCGTCTTGGCCACGATCTGCTCCAAGATCTGCCGCACCGGCACCTGGCTGTCCAGCACCGGCGCGTCGGCGCCGATGACCCGGATGTCCACGTCCCCGGCGGCGACGAGGTCCCGCACGTTCCCGCCCCGGGTCTCCCGCATGGCCCTGGACCACTCCCCGGCCAGCAGCTTCCCCCGTTCCGCGGCCCCCTCGCCGCCCCGGCAGGTCACCGCGAACCGCAGGTTCCCGCACCGCTCCCAGTTGACCCCGATGGTGTTGTAGATCTTCATCAGGATATCCGCCAAAAACGGCAGCGACCTCAGCAGCGACACCCCATAGGGGGCCTCCGCCTCCGGGTCGAGGGGCGTGAACAAGATCAGGTCCTGATAGGGCAGCGCCGTCATCCGTCCGTCCTCGTCCGGCCCGCAGATGGTGAAGGTCAGGGGGTCCCGCCCCTCCCGGATCTCGATGTCCTCCACCCGCCCGCACAGCAGCGCGGCGATGCCCCGGCCCCCCGCCTCGGGCACGATCTCGCCCACCGCCCTGCCGCAGGTCAGCAGAGAGTCCAGATAGCAGTCCAAAAAGGCGTTCGCCCCGAACTGCCCCCGCCCCACCGGCACGGTCCTCAAAAACTCGCCCAGCTCCCGTCCCGCCGTCTTGTCCTCGCAGGAGACCGTCAGCCCCCCGGTCATGCGGATCAGCTTGTAGACCGCCGCGTCCACCACCGGCACGGCCTCCCGCACGGCCCGGTAGAGCCGGGTCTCGCCGCTGCGCAGGGGCACGTACTCTCCCAGCATCCCGAAGGGGTGCCTCTCCCAGTTCCGCAGCTGCACCGCCGCCGGCGCGGCCTCCGCCGCCTCCCGCTTCTTCCGCCGCTTCAAAGCCCCCATCTCCTCTCCAAAGAAATGTCCGGACGCTCCACCGCCAGCGCCGTGAAGCCTTCCTCCTCCCGGTCCCCCGCCAGATCCATGGCGAAATACCGCAGATCGTCCATCGCGTGGTCGTCCTTCTTCCGGGGCGCGTCCCGCTCCCCCCGCTGTTCCCAGCAGTACTGCCCGATCTCCCGCAGGCAGTCCCGGCACCCCCGGCACAGCACGATCCGCCCCTCCCGGAGGAGGTCCGCCGTCACCCGTATGCCGTCGGCGACGTCGTTGTCCGCCCGGACCACCCGGAACCCCCGCCGCCGCAGCACCTCGATGAAGCTGGCCGCCGACGGGTCCACGATCACCCGCTCGATCTCCCGGCCCCCCGCCAGGCGCTCCAGATCCCCGGCGTACTCCGCGTCGGTCCTCTGCCGCCCCCGCTTCCGGGAGTCGTAGTAGAACTCCTCCACCCGGTACCACGTCCCGTCCCGGAGCCCCCACAGCCCGAAGGACGCCGGATTGACCGTCCCATAGTCCGCCGAGATCCTCCACGCGGAGAACCCCCCCGCCGGGGCCTCCGGGGCGTCCCGCGCCGGATCGAAGAAGTCGTAGACCAGCCCCTCGGCGGCGCTCCACTCCCCCAGCACGAACCGCCGGAAGAACGCTCCGGAGTAATTCCGCCGGTATCGCTCCCGGATCCGCTCCGGCAGCGCCGGATTGTCCTCCATGGTGAAGCGGAGCCTCAGCGCCCTCCGCTCCTCCGCCTTCAAGATCCACTCCTGGTAAAACCAATGCTGCGGCCCCTCCGGGTTGCAGTTGAACCACAGCCGGCTCCCGGCCACGCTGCACCGGGCCGCGGCCTGCTCCACGAAGGACCGGGGCATCAGCGCCGCCTCGTCCAGCAGCACCCCCGCCAGCGTGCTCCCCTGGATCAGCGCGGCGCTGGACTCGTCCCGTCCCCCGAACAGCAAGAATCGGTTCTCATGCCCCCGGAACCGCACCGTCAGCGCGTGCTCTCCCCGCCGCTCCCGCACGTCCATCCCCAGCCGCCGGAGGTACGGCGTCAGCTCCGCCAGCAGGTTCCGCCGCACGGACGCGATGGTCTTCCCGCACAGCCCGAACTGCCTCCCGTCGAACCGCGCCTGGGCCCATAAGAAGAAGCCCACCCCCATGGCGAAGGTCTTCCCGCTCCGCACGGCCCCGTCGCAGATGACCGCCTCCCACCGCGGGTCCTGCCACCATGTCAGCACTCGCAGCTGCTTGGGCGAGAAGGTCGTCCCCTTATCCGCCATAGCCGCCGTCCCCCATCTGTCCGGCGGCGTCCTCCAGCGCGCGGTAAAGCTCCTCCGCGCCGCTGCCGCCGCTCTCCTCCAGGAGCCCGCACAGTGTCTCCAGCGCCCGCACCCGGTCCACCAGCTTCACCTCCACGCCCTTGTCCGTCACCTTGAACTCCGCCACGGCGGACAGCTCCAGCGTCTCCGGATCCACCTCCCGGGGCCCCAGCGCCAGCCGCACCGCGTCGTTGGCCCGTCCGAACGCCAGCTGGGCCAGCCGCCGGAGGGCGTCCTCCCGCCGCAGCTCCCCCGCCGCGGCGCTCCGCATCCTCTCCAGCCGCCCCCGGGTCCCCTCCCTGGCCAGCGCGGCATAGCCGTCCTCATACCCCGCCGCCTCCGCGGCCCGTTCGGGGTCCATGGTCTTCAGGTACGCGGAGCAAAACGCCCTCGCCTGTCCTCTCCATCCCATCGTCTCTCCTCCTCACATCCCCCGCCCGTCCCCGCCGATAGTTGCACGCCCCCATGCACGGCGCAAAAAAATATTCCAGCCCGGCGGAGATCGTGCTATACTGTTCGGCAAGAAACGATCCTTAAGGAGGCGGCCCCATTGCTGACGATCCTCACCGGCCGGGCGAAGACCGGCAAATCTCAGATGCTCCTGGACCAGATCGCGTCCCATCCCGGCGGGCGCAGGCAGATCCTCCTGGTCCCGGAGCACGCCTCCCACCAGGCGGAGGTGGACCTCTGCCGCGCCTGCGGCGACGCCGCCAGCCGCTATGCCGAGGTCCTGAGCTTCCGCCGCCTCTCGGACCGGGTGCTCAGCATCACCGGCGGCGCGGCCCAGGTGACGCTGGACGCGGGCGGCAAGCTCCTGACCCTGGAAAAGGCCCTCCTGGAGGTCGCGCCGGAGCTGACGGTCTACCGCCGTCCCTCCCGGAAGTCCGCCTTCCTCCGCCAGCTCCTGGACCTCCTGGACGAGCTCCGCTGTTACGAGGTCTCCCCCGAGGCCCTCTACGAGCAGTCCCTGGCCATCACCGGGGCCACCCGTGACAAGCTCCACGATCTCAGCCTCCTCTACGCCGCCTATGAGGCCCGTCTCCTCCGCCCCGGCCTGGACGCCCGGGACCGGATGACGAAGCTCTGCAACAGCCTGGAGGCGTCCGCCTATGTCCAAAACAAGGACGTCTATATCGACGGCTTCACCTACTTCACCGCCCAAGAGCGCCGCTGCCTCTCCATCCTCCTCCGGCAGGCCCACTCCGTCACGGTCTCCCTCCTGGGGGAGCCCAACAGCAAAGAAGAGATCTTCGAGGCGTCCCTCCGCACCCTGGAGCGCCTCCGCCGCCTGGCGGAGCGCGAGGGCAGGCCCGTGGCCGTCAAGGTCCTCCGGCGCGCCGACCCCACCCCCCTGGGCCATCTGGAGCGGCACTTCTTCAGCGGCCCCGCCCCCTACGGCGGCGGCGCCCCCATGATAAAGCTCCTCCAGGCCGATACCGTCTTCTCCGAGGTGGAGCAGACCGCCGCCGCCATCCGCGGCCTCCTGGCGCAGGGCCGGTGCCGCTGCCGGGACATCACGGTGGCCGCTCGGAACATGGGGGATTACGAGGCCGTCATCGAGACGGTCTTCGAGCGCTACCAGATCCCCGCCTATCTCAGCCGCCGCAGCGACATCCTGGAAAAGCCGGTCCTGAGCCTCCTCACCGGCGTCCTGGCCTCCATCGGCGGAGGCTATGAATACGACGACATGTTCCGCTGGCTGAAGACGGGCCTCTCCGGCCTCTCCCCGGAGGAGTGCGACGTCCTGGAAAACTACGTCCTCAAGTGGGAGATCCACGGCGGCATGTGGCTCCGGGACGCCGACTGGACCGAGGGCCCGGACGGCTACGGCGCTCCCTGGACCCCCGCCCGGGAGGCCCGCCTCGCCCAGGTCAACGCCCTCCGCCGCCGCGTCCAGGCCCCCCTCTCCCGCCTGGCCGGGGGCCTCAAGGCCGGCGAGACCGCCGCCGCCAAGGTCTCCGCCCTATACGGCTTCATGGAAGAGCTGGGCCTCCAGGACGCTCTGGAGCGCCAGCTCCGCGCCCAGGCGGAGTCCGGCCGCCTCCAGGAGGCGGAGGAGACTGCCCAGCTCTGGGAGATCCTCTGCGGCGTCCTGGACCAGTTCGTGGAGATCCTGGGCGGCGAGCCCATGGAGCTGGAGGAGTTCACCCGCCTCTTCCGCCAGGTCCTGACCCAGTACAGCGTCGGCACCATCCCGGTCTCTTTGGACCAGGTGCAGGTCAGCGGCGTCGCTCGGAACGACCGCCATACCGCCAAATACCTCTTCCTCCTGGGCGCCAACGACCACGTCCTCCCCACCCCCAGCGAAGGCGGCGGCATCCTGAACGAGGACGACCGGAACGAGCTGGCCCTCCGCGGCGTGGAGCTCTCCCCCACCGGCATGGACCAGATGTCCATCGAGCTCCAAAACCTCTATGCAGCCCTGGCCCAGCCCACCGACGGCCTGACGGTCAGCTGGCCGGTCACGGACGTCTCCGGCGCGGAGCTCCGCCCGGCCTTCGTCGTCGACCGCCTCCTGGCCCTGTTCCCCTCCCTCCGCGTGGACCGGGAGCCCTCCGGCCGGCCCTACCGCCTGACGGCCCCCCTCCCGGCCCTGGAGTCCGCCGTCCCCGGCACGCCCCTGTGGCGGCACCTGGCCCAGATCCCCCGGTTCCGGCCCTCCCTCTCCGCCATGGCCCGCGCCGCCGCGCAGACCCGGGGCTCCCTGTCCCCCCGCGCGGTCCGGGCCCTCTACGGCAGCCGGATCGGTCTGACGGCCTCCCGCCTGGAGCGGATCCGCACCTGCCACTTCTCCTATTTCATGGAGTACGGTCTCAAGGCCAAGCCCAGGGCCCCCGCCGCCTTCGACGCGCCGCAGATCGGCACCTTCCTCCACTTCCTCCTGGAGCGCGTCACGCGGGACGTCCAGTCCCTGGGCGGCTTCGCCCAAGTGGACCAGGAGGCCCTCCATGCCCTGGTCCGCAAATACATCGACGAGTACGTCGAGACGGAGCTCCGCGGCCTCCAGGACCGCGACGCCCGCTTCCGCTACCTCTTCGCCCGCCTGCGCCGGACGGCCTGCGCCGTCGTCGACCAGGCGGCGGAGGAGCTCCGCTGTTCCGACTTCGTCCCCGTGGCCTTCGAGCTCTCCTTCGGCGACGGCAAAGACGCGGACCTCCCCGCCGTCGTCATCTCCGAGCCGGACGGCGAGCTCCGCGTCGGCGGCAAGGTGGACCGTGTCGACGGCTGGCTCAAAGACGGCAAGCTCTATCTCCGCGTCGTGGACTACAAGTCCGGCCGGAAGTCCTTCGACCTCTCGGCGGTCCGCATGGGCCTGGACATCCAGATGCTCCTGTACCTCTTCACCCTGCAAAAGACCGGCTCCGCCCGTTTCGGGCGGGAGATCGAGCCCGCGGGCGTCCTGTACCTCCCGGCCCGCGACGAGATCTTGTCCGCCCAGCGGAACATCCCCCCGGACAAGCTCCAGGCCGAGCGGGAGAAGCAGCTGCGCCGCAGCGGCCTCCTCCTGGCGGAGCCCCAGGTCCTCCAGGCCATGGAGCACGACGCCCTCACCGAGCCCCGCTACCTCCCCCTCCGGGTGAACAAAAGCGGGGACCTCTCCGGAAGCCTGGCCTCCGCCGCCCAATTGGGCCGGCTGGGCCGGTACGTGGAGTCCCTCCTCCATGACATCGCCCGGGAGGTCCGCCAGGGCCGCATCGACGCGGACCCCTGCTGTCATACCGAGGAGGACGCCCCCTGCCGGTGGTGCGACTGGGCCCCCGCCTGCCACTTCCGCCCCGGCCGGGACGGCGACCGCTTCAACTTCATCCTCCCGGTGAAGCCGGAGGAGTTCTGGCAGGAGATCGAACGAAAGGAGGATCCCTGACATGCCCGTGACCCTGACCCCCCAGCAGCGCGCCGCCGTCGAGGACCGGGGCGGGAGCCTCCTGGTCTCCGCCGCCGCCGGATCCGGCAAGACCCGGGTCCTGGTGGACCGCCTCTTCCGTTACGTGACGGAAGAGCGCTGCAACGTCGACGACTTCCTGATCATCACCTACACCCGCGCCGCCGCCGCGGAGCTCCGGGGCAAGATCGCCGCCGAGCTGAGCCGCCGCATGGGGGAGGACCCCAGCGACAGCCATCTCCGCCGCCAGCTCCTCCGGGTCTACCAGGCGGATATCAAGACGGTGGACGCCTTCTGCACGGCCCTCCTCCGGGAGAACACCCACCTCCTGGCCCAGGATGCCGACAAGCACGCCCTGACCCCGGACTTCCGCGTCCTGGACGACAGCGAGGCCCTCCTGATCCGCCGCCGCTGCCTGGACCGGACCCTCTCCGGCTTCTACGAGTCCCTGACCCCCGGCGGCGAGCTGCTGGCGGACACCCTGGGCGCGGGCCGGGACGACAGTGCCCTGGCGGACCTGGTCCTGGAGCTCTATGATAAGCTCCAAAGCCACGCCTCCCCGCACGACTGGCTCGCCCGGAGCCGCGCCGCCTGGGACCCCCCCGCCGCCGTTTTCGACGACACCCCCTACGCCCGGGCCCTGCTGGAGGCCGTCCGCCGCCGCGCCGCCCATTGGGCGGACCAGCTCCGCCGGGCGGCGGAGCGCACGGAGGGCGACACTCCCCTGGAGGCCGGCTACGGCTCCAAATTCCTGGAGACGTCCCGGGCCTTCCGGGCCCTGAGCCGGGCCGACAGCTGGGGATCCGCCCGCCAGGCGGCCTCCGCCGTCGTCTTCCCCCGCCTCGCCACCCCCAGGGGCCGCCGGGACGACCCCCTCGTCGTCTCCCTGAAGCAGACCTGGGACGGCTGCAAAGCCGCCCTGAAGCCCCTCGCCTCCTGGCTCGACGTCTCCGGGGAGGAGGCTCTGGAGGACCTCCGGGCCGTCTCCCCGGCCATGCTGGCCCTCCTGGACCTGACGGCGGACCTCTCCGCCGCCTACCGGGCGGAAAAGCTCCGGCTCAACGCCGCCGACTTCTCCGACCAGGAGCATCTGGCCCTGGCCCTCCTGGTGGGGCCGGACGGCGCTCCCACCGAACTGGGCGAACAGGTCTCCGCCCGCTATGTCGAGATCCTGGTGGACGAGTACCAGGACACCAACGAGGTCCAAAACGCCATCTTCCGCGCCGTCTCGAAAGGCGGGGAGAACCTCTTCACCGTGGGCGACGTGAAGCAGAGCATCTACCGCTTCCGCCTGGCGGACCCCGGCATCTTCCTCGCGAAATACGCCGCCTTCAAGCCCCATACGGAGGCCCGGCCCGGCGAGGGCCGCAAGATCGTCCTCTCCCAGAACTTCCGTTCCCGCCAGGAGATCCTGGACGCCGCCAACTTCATCTTCCAAAACATACTCTCCGCGGAGATGGGGGAGCTCGATTACGACGAGGACGCCTCCCTCCACTTCGGCGCGTCCTATTACCCGCCCCGGACGGACTGCCAGACGGAGTTCCACCTCCTCACCGCCCGCCAAAAGTCGGCGGAGGACCCCCACCCCGTCAAAAAGCTGACTGCCGAGGCCCGTTTCGTGGCCCGCCGCATCCGGGAGCTCCTGGACTCCGGCTATCCCGTCACCGCCCCCGACGGCGCCCTGCGCCCCTGCACGCCGGAGGATATCGTCATCCTCATGCGCTCCCCCGGGAGCCGGACGGCGGTCTTCGCCTCCGCCCTGGCGGAGCAGGACGTCCCCTGCTCCTTCCAGGAGGACCGCGGCTTTTTCGACACGATGGAGGTCTCCACCACCGTGGCCCTCCTGGAGCTGATCGACAACCCCCGCCAGGACGTGCCCCTGATCTCGGTCCTCCGCTCCCCCATCTTCGGCTTCACCCCGGACCGCCTGGCGGAGCTCCGCGCCGCCGCGCCCGACGGCGATTTCTACGATGCCGTCGCCGCCTCCGGCGCGGAGGACTGCGCCGCCTTCCTGGACACGCTGGCCGCCCTCCGCCTGGCCGCCCGGGACATGAGCGTCCACCGCCTCCTCTGGCATATCTACAACAGCCTGAACCTCCTGGGCCTCTTCGGCGCGATGGACGGCGGCCTGGAGCGCCGGGAGGGCCTGATCGCCCTGGCCCGCCAGGCCGAGAAGTTCGAGTCCAGCGGCCACCGGGGCCTCTTCGCCTTCGTCACCCAGCTCCGCCGCCTCCTGGAGGCGGGGAAGGCCCCCCCGTCCTCCGCCGGCGCGTCGGTGAACGGCGTCCGCCTGATGAGCATCCACAAGTCCAAGGGCCTGGAGTTCCCCATCGTGATCCTGGCGGACCTGGACCATGCCTTCTCCCGCCAGGACTTCGACACCCCCGTCCTGGTCCATCCCACCATGGGCCTGGGCCCCCGCCGGGTGGACCTGGCGCGCAAGATCCGCTATCCCACCCTGGCCCGCACCGCGGTGGAGGAGACCCTCCGCCGGGAGGACCTGGCCGAGGAGCAGCGGGTCCTCTATGTCGCCATGACCCGCCCCAAGGAGAAGCTCATCCTGGTCGATTCCCTCTACTTCGCCGAGACCCGCCTCCAGCGCCTGGCGTCCTCCGCCGCCTGCCCCGTCCCTCCGGAGGCCGTCGCCGCCTGCCGGACCTTCGGCGAGTGGCTGCTCCTCCCCCTCCTCTGCCGTCCGGAGGCGGAGCCCCTCCGCGCCCTGGCCGGGGCCGAGGTCCCCGTCGTCCCCTGTCCCGACGCCCCCTGGCAGATCCATATCCACGACAGCGAGGATCTCCGGGACCGCCCCGCCCCCGCCGCCCCCGCGGCGGAGGAGGACGGCGCGGAGACGCCCTTCGACCCGGCCCTCCTCTCCTTCGAGTATCCCTACCGGCGGGAGTCCGCCCTCCCTGCCAAGCTGACGGCCACCCAGCTCAAGGGCCGCCTCCTGGACCAGGAGATCGCGGAGGGCTCCGCCCATACCCCCTATATCCGCCCCCTCTCCCAACCCAGGTTCCGCCGGGAAGAGCAGGGCCTCACCCCGGCGGAGCGGGGCTCCGCCACCCACCTGGTCCTCCAGTACCTGGACTTCGCCGACCCCGACGTCCCCGCCCAGATCTCCGCCCTGGAGGCGAAGGCCCTCCTCACCCATCCGCAGGCCCAGGCCGTGGACGTCCCGGCCCTCCGCCGCCTCCTGGCCTCCCCCCTGGCCGAAGAGCTGCGCACGGCGGAGGCTTCCGGCCATCAGCCCCTCCGGGAATACCGCTTCACCCTCCTGGTCCCCGCCCGGGAGTACGATCCCCAGGCGTCGGAGGAGGACGCCGTCCTCCTCCAGGGCGTGGCGGACTGCTGTTTCGAGACGCCGGAGGGGCTGACGGTCGTCGATTTCAAAACGGACCATGTCCGCACGCCCCAGGACGTCCGCCTCCGCGCGGAGCACTACCGCCCCCAGCTGGAGGCGTACAGCCTGGCCCTGAGCCGGGTCCTGGAGCGGCCGGTGACCCGCCGCGTCCTCTACTTCCTCGCCTCCGGCACGGCGGTGGAGCTTTGAACCGCTCGTAAAATTTTCCCATTGCTAGATCCGCCGGGATCGGACAATCTAAGGACCTGTATCCATGACCGATGGATGCCGGACGGGCGGCGTCCCCTCCCGCCATGCCGCGCGCGCTCCCCGGGCCGTGCGGCCGCATGACCGGGGCTCGGCGCGGCACGGCGGCGGGGCCGCTCGGACGGCGCTCAGCGGTCGGGGATGCAGGTCCGAAAGGACATCCCAGCAAAAAGGAGGTGCTCCCACGATGTTAGATAAGATCGCGGTCCTTCTGGCCGTCATCGGTGCGCTGAACTGGGGCGGCATCGGCCTGTTCGGCTTCGATACGGTGGCCTGGCTGTTCGGCGGCCAGCTCGCGGTGTTCTCCCGGATCGTCTATGCCCTGGTGGGCCTGGCGGGCCTGTGGTGCCTGACCCTGCTGTTCCGCCTGGACCGGGAGACCGCTCCCGGCGCGGCCTGAGGGAAAAAAGACCGGAGAGGCGCCGCCTCCCCGGTCTTCCTTCGTCCCCGGCCCGAAGATCCGTGAACGTTTTTTGAATCTCGCCGCCCCCGTCTTTACTTCCCTGTTAAAATGTTCTATAATCGCACATCATATGATGTCCCATACGACCGGAAAGGAAGGACCCCTGAAATGGAAGGAAAACTGCGCGAATACGCCCGTCTGCTGGTCCGGGTGGGCCTGAACGTGGAGGAGGGCCAGCGGATGATCGTCTCCTCCCCGGTGGAGTGCGCCCGCTTCGCCCGCCTCTGCGTCCAGGAGGCTTATGACGCCGGCTGCAAAGAGGTCGTCATGAACTGGACCGACGACGCCGTGACCCGGATGAGATATCTCCACGCCGCGGAGGAGGTCTTCGACACCGTCCCCCTCTGGCGGCAGCACTTCTTCAACGACCACGCCCTGGAGGGCGCGGCGTACCTGGCCATCTCCGCCGCGGACCCGGAGAACCTGAAGGGCGTGGATCCCCGGCGGATCGTGGCCGCCCAGCGCGCCAGCGGCAAGGCGCTGAAGGACTTCGACCGCCTCCAGATGTGCGGCGGCTTCCCCTGGTGCATCGCCTCCATCCCCATCCCCTCCTGGGCCGTCCGGGTCTTCCCGGGCCGGTCCGAGGCGGAGGCCGTCTCCGCCCTCTGGGACGCGATCTTCTCCGCCGTCCGCGTCACCGGCGACGGCAAAGCCGTGGACCGCTGGCGGGAGCACCTGGACACCCTGGACGCGCGCCTGGAGAAGCTGAACGCCCTGAAGCTCAAGTCCCTGCACTACACCAACTCCCTGGGCACAGACCTGACGGTGGACCTGCCCGAGGGCCATATCTGGGAAAGCGGCGGGGACCGGACCCTCTCCGGCCGGAGCTATATCGCCAACATCCCCACGGAGGAGATCTTCACCTCCCCCCTGAAGACCGGGGCCAATGGCATCGTTTACGCCTCCCTGCCCCTGGTGCACGACGGCAACGTCATCGACAAGTTCCACTTCGTCGTCAAGGACGGCAAGATCGTCGAGGCCCACGCCCAGCAGGGCGAAGAGACCCTCCGGGCCGCCATCTCCGTGGACGAGGGCGCGTCCTGCTTCGGCGAGGTGGCCCTGGTCCCCTACGACAGCCCCATCTCCGCCCAGGGCCTCTTGTTCTACAACACCCTCTTCGACGAGAACGCCGCCTGCCACATCGCCTTCGGCGAAGCCTACCCCTGTCTGGAGGGCGGACAGCAGATGAGCAAAGACGAGCTGAAGGCCCGCGGCCTCAACGACTCCATTACCCACGTGGACTTCATGATCGGCACGCCGGACCTCTCCATCGTGGGCACGACCCGAGACGGCGAAGAGGTCCCCATCTTCATCGACGGCAATTTCGCCCCTGCGTTTTGACCGCCGGGATCACATAACAGGAACGAGGAGGACACCATGCCATACGAACTTAGGAAGACCGACGCGGACGTCCTGATCTGCGAGGGGGCCCGCGTCAGCGGCGATGTGGCCCTTGGCCGCGGCGTGAACATCTGGTACAACGCCGTCATCCGGGGCGACGACGGCGCCATCACCATCGGCGAGGACACGAACGTCCAGGACTGCGCCGTCCTCCACGAGGAGACCCGCATCGGCGCGGGCTGCACCATCGGCCACGGGGCCGTCGTCCACGGCTGCACCATCGGGGACAACGTCCTCATCGGCATGGGGGCCGTGGTCCTGAACGGGGCCAGGATCGGCGATGACTGCATCGTCGGCGCCGGGGCCCTGGTCACCGGGAAGATGGACGCCCCCGCCGGCTCCATGATCCTGGGCTCCCCCGCCAAGGTGGTCCGCCCCCTGACGGAGGCGGAGATCGAGTCCAACCGCCGCTCCGCCCGGGGCTACCTGGAGGCCGCGGCCGCGTACCGCCGGAGCTGACCTATGGACTGGGACCACGATCAGATCAAACAGCGCCTCCTGGTCGTCTGCGGAGGCGTGGCCTTCTTCTGCGCCCTGCAAAACCTCCGGGCGGTCTTCGCCGTCCTGGGCCGGGCCCTCGGCGTCCTGAGCCCCTTCCTGATGGGGGGCGCCATCGCCTTCATCCTCAACGTCCCCATGCGCGCCATCGAGCCCCTCCTCCCCAGCGGCAGGCGGTGGCGCCCCCTCCGCCGCCCCCTGGCCCTGATCTTGACCCTGACGGCCATGACCGGGGTCGTGGCCCTGGCGGCCGGCGTCATCAGCCCCGGCATCGGCGAGGCGGTCCGCTCCCTCACCGGCCAGCTCCCCGCCGCCATCCAGCGGGCCCAGGAGCGCCTGTCGGAGCTCCAGTCCTTCCTCCCCCAGCTCCAGGCCCTGGCGGAGAACATCGACTTCGACTGGAAGGCCCTCTCCGAGAAGGCCATGGCCCTGCTCCAGGACTGGGGCAGCGGCCTGGTCTCCTCCGGCGGCGGCATCATCGGCGGGGTGGTCAGCGGCGTCAGCACCTTCGTCATCGGCCTGATCTTCTCTTTCTACATCCTCCTGCAAAAAGAGCGCTTAGGCCGTCAGGGCCGCCAGGTCCTCTACGCCCTCCTGCCGGAGCCCTGGGCGGACGAGACGCTCCGCGTCCTGCGCCTCTCCTCCAGGACCTTCTCCAGCTTCCTCTCCGGCCAGTGCGTGGAGGCGGTGATCCTGGGCTCCCTCTTCGTGATCTCCATGACCGTCCTCCGGATGCCCTATGCCCTGCTGGTGGGCGTCCTGATCGCCCTGACGGCCCTCATCCCGGTGGTCGGGGCCTTCATCGGCTGCATCGCGGGCGCGCTCCTCATCGCCGTCACGGACCCGCTCCAGGCCCTGGCCTTCATCGTCCTCTTCCTGGCGATCCAGCAGATCGAGGGCAACCTGATCTACCCCCACGTGGTGGGCGGCTCCGTGGGCCTGCCCTCCATCTGGGTCCTGGCCGCCGTGACCCTGGGCGGCAAGCTGATGGGCGTAGCGGGGATGCTGTTCTTCATCCCCCTGTGCTCCGTCCTGTACACGCTCTTCCGCAGCTTCATCAAGGCCCGCCTGGCGTCCCGGGGCGTCCCCGCCCGGAAATGGGACGCTCCCTCATGAACGAGATCGTGCGGGAGGCCCTCTCCGGCCCCCCGCACACGCCCTCCCCATCCTCTCAGCCTCCCGCATCTTTCGGCGGCTGGAGCCCTCCGAAACGTTCGGAGGGCTTTTTTCGTTTTCCCTATTGACAACTATCCTTGTCAGTGCTATCCTATATCTGACAAGGATAGTTGTCAAAACGACAATCACCCTTGTCAACAAGAAGGAGGGAACGCCATGCCCTTATACAACCGGCTGAAGGAACACCGGGCCCGCCTGAGCGTGAACCAGCAGGAGCTGGGCCGTCTGGCGGGGGTCTCCCGGCAGACCATCAGCCAGATCGAGCGGGGGGACTACTCCCCTTCCGTGGCGCTGGCGCTGAAGCTGGCGAAGATCTGCGGCGTGCAGGTCGAAGACATTTTCACTTATCAGGAGGACGATCCCCATGAATGAACGATCCCAAGAGAAAAGCGAGAACCGGAAAGCCCTGCCCAAGTTCGCCCTGACCATGCTGGTCTCCATGCTGGCCGGGGGCGTGTTCGGCTTCGTCATCGGCTTCAGCCGGGTCTTCGGCCTGGATACCGCCGCCTTGGCCCGGTGGCTGGACGGCGCCGTCCAAGCCGCCACGCCCTGGGGCATCCCCGTCACCACGGTGGTGACCATGGGAGGGAGCTTCCTCCTCTACCGCTCCGCCGCCAGAGGGTACGCCGCCTGGGACGGCGGGGACGAGGACGAGACCAGCGAGTCCATCGAGATGTCCCTGAGCTGGGTCCTGCTCCTCAGCGCCGTGCAGCTGCTCATAGACCTGTTCTTCATGGCGGCCCTGGCCACCCGCCTGCAGGAGGGCAGCCTCTGGGTGGTGGGCCTGTTCCTGCTCTCCTGCGGCCTGGTGGTCTTCGCCCAGCAGAAGGCCGTGGACCTGGAGAAGCGGATGAACCCGGAGAAGCACGGCAGCGTCTACGACACGAGGTTCCAAAAGGAGTGGCTGGACAGCTGCGACGAATCGGAGCGCCGGCAGATCGGCGAGGCGTGCTACCGGGCCTATATGGTCACCGGCCGGGTGTGCCTGGGCCTGTGGCTGATCCTGACGATGCTGGGCATGGTCTTCGAGATGAGCATCCTGCCGGTCTTCGTCCTCCTCCTGGTCTGGGGGACCATGCAGGTGACTTACACCCTGGCGTGCATCCGCATGTCCAAGCATCCAGGGACCCTGTGAGATCGCACGGCATCCGGAAAGGAGGCGATCCATATGTACGAGTATCAGGTCCTGACCTTCCTCCAGCCCAAGGAGTGCGAGGCGGTCCTCGGCCAGCGCGCGAAGGAGGGCTGGCGCTTGGCCGCGATGTGCCCGGACCTGGCGATGGGCGTGGGCGTCATCGTCACCCTGGAGCGCAAAGCCGAGGGATGACGAAAGGCCAGCCGGGGAGCAGATGCTCCCCGGCCGGCCTTTCCCTGTCTCATCCTTATCCCGCGTCCTCCGCCTCCGGCGCGACCCGCTCGAAGGCGAAGCTCCCGCTGGTCCTCCGCCCGTGGACGAGGATGGTGTGCTCCCCCGTCTTGGCGATCTCCACGGACTGTTCCCCATTCAGCGGGGACCCCTCCAGGACGGTCTCCCCGTCCTCGTCGCTGACCTCCACCTCCAGCCAGCCGTCACAGGTCTCGATATGGCCCGCCAGGGTATCCCCGGCCTCCAGCCGCAGGGTGTGGGAGTCGAAGCCGTCGAAATAGCGGTAGTCCATGCGGTAGCTGGTCTCGTCGGCGTACCGGGAGCAGTCGTAGGCGCTGCGGTACTCCCCGTTCTCGATGTACCAGGCGGCGCCGTACAGCGCCAGCCCCGCCCCCACCAGGAGGAAGCACAGCAGCATCCCTATCCAGTCGTACTTGACCTTCCCGCCGCCCCTGGCGGCCAGCAGCACCTCCGCCCCCAGGGCGACGAGGATGACCGGCGACGCCTTCAGCATCCAGCTCAGGTCCAGGGAGGGCCAGAACAGGGAGGCCATCATCCCGCATCCCGCCGCCACCAGCACCACGCCCAGGGTGAAGGTCCCCGCCCGGCGCTGGGGGCGGGCCGCCGTCCCCTCACCGGACGTCATGGGGCTCCTCCTTCTCCTCCTGGAGCTCCTTCTCGAACTTCTCCACGTTGAACTCGGACTTCCACTCCAGGACCACCGGCGCGGGCTCCTGGGCCTCCGGCGTCCCCGGGGGCTCCGGGGCCTGGGGCTCCGCCTCCTGGCGGAACTGCGCCTCCGCCTGGGTCCAGGGGGTCGCCTTCATCTTGGGGGGCTCGGCGGGGCCCTTAGGGGGCGTGTAGGAAGGCCCGTCCTCTTTGGGCGCTTTGGGCCCCTTGATGAACCAGATGCCCAGGGCCACGATCAGCACCGTCCCCAAGATCCGGGGCATATCCCAGACCAGCAGGTCGTACAGCCAGTCGAAGAAGAAGTTGCCCCGCAGCACACCCAGGACGTGCCGGGCCAGGATCATATACAGGCTGTACAGCCCCAGCGCCACCAGCAGCCAGCCGATGAGGCTCCCCCGGCGGCTGAGGATCCGGGTCAGCTTCTGCGAGTCCATCTCGGACAATCCAAACATGAACTCGTCCTCCGGGGCGAGCCCGTCCCGGACCTGGCGGCGGAGGTTGAAGCTGTCGAAGAACGAATAGGCCCACAGCGGCGCGATCAGCACCGTCAGCGCCCCCATCTCCAGGAACACGGCGATGAACGCCAGTGCGCTGAAAATGATCGTCTGGGAGATGCCCCGCTTCAAATACCCCTGGCACATCTGCCCGCAGCCGGGGACACAGGCCCACATCAGGTGCCAGCAGCCCCGCAAAAATTTCCGAATGGCTTTCATGCCTCGTTTCCTCCTTTTATGAACTGACCGGGCCGCAGCCCGTCAAAAAAGTCCGACAGCCCCCCCATGGTCCCCCGCAGGGAATCGCCGATGTCCCCCGTCAGCCCGGTGAGCTGCCGGGAGATGCTGGGCCGGTCCTCCGGCAGGACGGGCCGGATGGGCTCCACCCGCTCTCCGCCCCACAGCACCGTCAGCGCCAGGGCCACGGCAGCCGCCGCCGTGGCGTACCGGCTAGTGACCATCCGGAGGGCCCGGCTCCGTATCCGGGCCCAGAGGGCCCTTTGACAGGACTGCTCCGGGACCAGCAGGGCCCCGTCCTCCAGGGCCAGGTCGTACCGCTGCAGACAGTGATCGCAGAAGGCCAAATGCTCCGCGATTTCCAGCCGCTCCAGCTCATCGAAGCGGTCCTCGTTCCGCGCCAGGGCGGTCAGGGCCCCGTCGCTCAAGTGCCCGTCCTCACGAAATATCATGCCTCCCACTCCTTCCCAATGCCTCCCGCAGGAGCTTCTTCCCCCGGGAGAGCTGTGTATAGACCGTCTTCACCGGCCTGCCCAGGGCCAGGGCGGCCTCCTCCACGGAGCGCTCCTCCAGCAGGCACGCCTGGCACACCTGCCGGTAGGGCTCCTTCATGCCCCGGACGGCCTCCCGGACCTCCTCCGCCCCGCTGCGGCGCAGGGCCACCTCCTCCGCGGGCGGGGCCAGCCCCCTGGCCAGCTCCTGGTCCCCGGGGAGGACCGTGCGGCGGTTCCAGGCGCTTTGCAGATGGTCCTTGGCCTTGTTGGCGGCGATGCGCCCCAGCCACTGCCGTTCATAGCCCTCCGGGATGCTGTCCCGGTGGAGGTAGGCCGAGAGGAAGGTGTCCTGGGTCAGGTCCTCCGCGGCGGAGGCGTCCCGGACCAGCTGGAAGCAGACGGTGTACACCAGCCGCTCATACTGGAGCACCAGCGCGGAGAACTGTTCCTTCGTCATGGATGCCACGCCGTCACGCCACCCCCTCCTCTCAGGGCCTGCCGGGACACGTCCCCGGCGGACCTTCGTTGTCCGACGTATATGATACGATCCCCCGCCTCGGGATTCTTCAAAAAATAAAAATTTTTCCTTCGCCGGCCCGGAGCGGCGCGCCCGGCCGCCGCCTGTTTATTCACGATCGAATAGCATATATTCGATCGTGAATACATGCACGCATCCCCCCTCCCTTTTTGCGCACTTTCCACAGGGATGCCCGCCGCCGTTCCCATACTTCCCACAACGTGTCCGGAGCACGGACGCCGCCCTCCCGCTCCCGCGGCTATTCAAAATTGAATGATCCCGCCGTCCTCCTCGGGAGCCTCTCTCCCAAACATAGAAAACCGCCCCCGATTTTTTGGCAGTTTGAACAGCCCGCCGCCTGGAACGGCAGAAACTGCGGCTTGAAAAGTTGGCACATAATTTGCTATAATAATCGTCGGGAAAAACGGGGGCCGCCCCGAAAAAATGAAGGAGGATACTACTATGTATCAGACCGTTCGTTATGAGAAGAAAGACGGCATCGGCATCGCCACCATCGCGCGTCCCGAAGCGCTGAACGCCCTGAACTCCCAGGTCATCTCCGACCTGGAGGCGCTGATCTGCGAAGTGGAGGGGGACGCGGACCTCCGGGCCTTCATCCTCACCGGCGAGGGCCGCTCCTTCGTCGCCGGGGCCGACATCGGCGAGCAGAAGCCCATGGACGTGGCCCAGGGCCGCAAGTGGGGCCAGCGGGGCAGCGCCCTGTTCCGCCGCATCGAGAAGCTGGAGATCCCCACCATCGCGGCGGTGAACGGCTTCGCCCTGGGCGGCGGCTGCGAGATCGCCATGAGCTGCGACATCATCCTGGCCGCCGGTCCCAACGCCGAGGGCAAGGGCGGCGCGAAGTTCGGCCAGCCCGAGGTGGGCCTGGGCATCACCCCCGGCTTCTCCGGCACCCAGCGCCTGCCCCGCCGCGTGGGCACCGCCAAGGCCAAGGAGCTGATCTTCTCCGGCAAGGTCATCGGCGCCGACGAGGCCAAGGCCATCGGCCTGGTCAACGAGGTCTATCCCCCCGAGCAGCTGATGGACGCCGCCGTGGCCATGGCGAAGTCCTTCACCGTGAACGCCCCCATCGCCGTGAAGTATTCCAAGGCGTGCATCGACCGCGGCATGCAGATGGACATCGACGACGGCATCGCCCTGGAGAACGAGCTGTTCGCCATGTGCTTCGCCACCGAGGACCAGAAGGAGGGCATGGGCGCCTTCCTGGAGAAGCGCAAGGAGAAGCACTTCCAGAACAAGTGAGCAAGGCTATCCTAACATAAAAAAAGGAGAACGAAAAGCATGAAGAAAGTTCGCGTGATCACCGCTGAAGAAGCGGCCCTGATGGTCAACGACGGCGACACGGTCTCCACCGGCGGTTTCGTCAGCTGTGCCTGCCCCGAGGCGCTGACCAAAGCGCTGGAGCAGCGCTTCGTGGAGACCGGGCACCCCCGGGACCTGACGCTGTTCTTCGCGGCGGGCCAGGGCCACCGGGACGGCACCGGCGGCGATCACTTCGGCCACGAGGGCATGTGCCGGCGGGTCGTGGGCGGCCACTGGGACCGCGCCGCCAAGCTGGGCGAGCTGGCCCTGGCCAACAAACTGGAAGCCTATAACCTCCCGCAGGGCGTCATCACCCACATGTACCGGGACATCGCCGCCCACAACATCGGCACCATCACCCACGTGGGCCTGTACACCTTCGCCGACCCCCGCAACGGCGGCGGCAAGCTGAACGAGTGCACGAAGGAGGACCTGGTCAAGCTGGTGGAGATCGAGGGCGAGGAGCGCCTCCTCTATAAGCCCATCCCCATCGACGTCTGCCTGGTCCGGGGCAGCTATGCCGACGAGTACGGCAACTGCACGGTACATAGGGAGATCGGCCCCCTGGACGTGACGGCCCAGTGCCAGGCCACCAAGAACTCCGGCGGCAAGGTCATCGTCCAGGTGGAGAAGATCGTCCAGGGCGGCACCCTGGATCCCCGCCTGGTGAAGATCCCCGGCATCTACGTGGACGCCATCGTCGTCGGCTCCATCGAGGATAACCTCCAGTGCCTGGGCATGCCCTATGACGGGGCCCTGAGCGGCGAGTTCCGCATCCCCGTGGACGACATCCCCTCCATCCCCCTGGACGCCAAGAAGATCCTGGCCCGCCGGGCCGCGATGGAGCTGCCCCAGGACGCCATCGTGAACCTGGGCACCGGCGCCCCCGAGAAGATCGCCAACGTCGCCGCCGAGGAGGGCATCTCCGACAAGATGACCCTGACGGTGGAGGCGGGCTCCATCGCCGGCGTGCCCTACGGCGGCACCCAGTTCGGCGGCGCGGCCAACTCCATGGCCATCCTGGACCACAACGTCCAGTTCGACTTCTACCAGGGCGGCGGCCTGGACGTGGCGTTCCTGGGCCTGGCGGAGACGGCCCCCAACGGCGACCTGAACGTCTCCAAGTTCGGCACCCGCCTGGCGGGCGCGGGCGGCTTCATCGACATCACCCAGAACGCCAAGAAGGTGGTCTACTGCGGCACCTTCACCGCCAAGGGCCTGAAGACCGAGTGCCGGGACGGCAAGCTGGTCATCACCCAGGAGGGCGCGAAGAAGAAGTTCGTCAACCAGGTGGAGCACATCACCTTCTCCGGCACCTATGCCAACAAGGTCCACCAGCCCGTGCTCTACGTCACCGAGCGCGCGGTGTTCGAGCTCCGTCCCGAGGGCGTGACCCTGATCGAGATCGCCCCCGGCATCGACCTCCAGACCCAGGTCCTGGACCAGATGGAGTTCATGCCGAAGATCGCCGAGGACCTGAAGCTCATGGACGAGCGCATCTTCCGCGACGAGCTGATGGGCCTGGCCAACGACTGAGCCCAAGGGGACTGCGTCCCCTCCCCAGGCGCCCCGCCGCGCCGAAGGCGCGGCCCCGCCGGACCCCCTCGCGCCCCAGGCGCGGCCGGCGGCGTCCCCAGCGGGCAGAGCCCGCCCGGGACGGATCCGGACGCCGCACCGGCGTCCCATCAAAATCAGGAGGAAACAAGAAATGGCCTTAATGACCGCTCAAGAGTACATCGAGAGCCTGCGCAAGCTCAAGACCCGGGTCTACATGTTCGGCGAGGAGATCAAGGACTGGGTGGACCACCCCATGATCCGCCCCAGCATCAACTGCGTCGCCATGACCTACGCCCTGGCCCAGGACCCCCAGTACGCGGACCTCATGACCGTGAAGTCCAGCCTGACGGGCCACACCGTCAACCGCTTCACCCACCTCCACCAGTCCACGGAGGACCTGATCAACAAGGTGAAGATGCAGCGCCTCCTGGGCCAGAAGACCGCCAGCTGCTTCCAGCGCTGCGTGGGCATGGACGCCTTCAACGCCGTCTTCTCCTCCACCTATGAGATCGACGAGAAGTACGGCACCCACTATCACGAGAACTTCAAGAACTTCATCACCATGGTCCAGGACAACGACCTCACCGTGGACGGGGCCATGACGGACCCCAAGGGCGACCGCTCCAAGGCCCCCAGCCAGCAGGCGGATCCCGACATGTACGTCCACGTGGTGGAGCGCCGCCCGGACGGCATCGTGGTCTGCGGCGCGAAGTGCCACCAGACCGGTTCCATCAACAGCCACTGGCACATCTTCATGCCCACCATCTCCATGGGCGAGGCGGATAAGGACTGGGCCGTGAGCTTCGCCTGCCCCACCGACGCCGAGGGCATGTATATGATCTACGGCCGCCAGTCCTGCGACACCCGGAAGCTGGAGGAGGGCGCGTCCATCGACGTGGGCAACGCCAAGTTCGGCGGCCAGGAGGCCCTGGTGGTGCTGGACCACGTGTTCATCCCCAACGAGTACATTTTCCTGAACGGCGAGTATGAGTTCGCCGGCATGATCGTGGAGCGCTTCGCGGGCTACCACCGCCAGAGCTACGGCGGGTGCAAGGTGGGCGTGGGCGACGTGGTGATCGGCGCCGCGGCCCTGGCCGCGGAGTACAACGGCGTGGAGAAAGCCAGCGCCGTGAAGGATAAGCTGATCGAGATGACCCACCTGAACGAGACCCTGTATTGCTGCGGCATCGCCTGCTCCAGCCAGGGCTTCAAGACCAAGGCGGGCAACTATCAGATCGACCTGCTCCTGGCCAACGTCTGCAAGCAGAACGTGACCCGCTTCCCCTACGAGATCGTGCGCCTGGCCGAGGACGTGGCCGGCGGATTGATGGTCACCATGCCCAGCCAGAAGGACTTCGATTCCGACACGGTCGTGGGCCGCAACGGCGAGACCATCGGCGACATCTGCAACAAGTTCTTCGCCGCCCGGGAGGGCGTCTCCACCGAGGACCGCCAGCGCGTCATGCGCTTCCTGGAGAACATGTGCCTGGGCGCCGCCGCCGTGGGCTACCGGACGGAGTCCATGCACGGCGCGGGCTCTCCCCAGGCCCAGCGCATCATGATCGCCCGCCAGGGCAACATCCAGGGCAAGAAGCAGCTCGCCAAGGACATCGCAGGCATCCAGTAGACCGCATCACGCCACAACGCCCGGAACAGCCCCGGGCCAAAAGGTCCGGGGCTGTCTCTTTTGCGCGGAACGCCTGGGAACATGTGGCAGAATGACCAAGATCGACCCCAGAAATTTATCATAAAAGGAGAGATCATCATGGATTTCAATCTGAGCCGTGAGCACCAGCTGATCCGGAAGATGATGGCCGACTTCACCGAAAATGAAGTGAAGCCCATCGCTGCCGAGACCGACCTGACCAGCGAGTATCCCCGGGAGAACATCGAGAAGCTGTTCGACCTGGGCGTCATGGGCATGTGCGTGCCCAAGGAGTATGGCGGTACCGGCGCGGACCCCTTGGCCTCCGCCATCTGCATCGAGGAGCTGAGCAAGCAGTGCGCCTCCACCGGCGACATCGTCGCCACCCACAACGGCCTTTGCTGCGACCCCATCCTGACCCACGGCACCGAGGAGCAGAAGAAGAAGTACCTCCCCATGCTGACCACCGGCCATAAAGTCGGCGCCTTCGCCCTGACGGAGCCCAACGCCGGTTCCGACGCCTCCAAGGGCCAGACCGAGGCCAAGCTGGAGGGCGACCACTACGTGATGAACGGCTCCAAGATCTTCATCACCAACGGCTACGTGGCGGACGTGTTCGTGGTCTTCGCCATGACCGACAAGTCCAAGGGCACCAAGGGCATCTCCGCCTTCATCGTGGAGAGCAGCTTCCCCGGCTTCTCCGTGGGCAAGCACGAGGTGAAGATGGGCCTCCACGGCTCCCCCACCGCCGAGATCGTGTTCACGGACTGCATCGTGCCCAAGGAGAACCTGCTGGGCAAGGAAGGCCGGGGCTTCCCCATCGCCATGCAGACCCTGGACGGCGGGCGCATCGGCATCGCGGCCCAGTCCCTGGGCATCGCCGAGGGCGCGCTGGCCGAGGCCAAGGAGTACACCAAGGGCCGCGTCCAGTTCGGCAAGCCCATCAGCAAGTTCCAGAACACCCAGTTCACCTTCGCCGACATGGAGCTGGGCTGTGAGGCGGGCCGTCTGCTGACCTATCAGGCCGCCGTGATGAAGGGCGAGGGCGTGCGCTATACCAAGGCCGCCGCCATGGCGAAGCTCTTCTGCTCCGAGCACGCTATGAAGACCACCACCAAGGCCCTGCAGATGTTCGGCGGCTACGGTTATACCAAGGACTATCCCATGGAGCGCATGATGCGCGACGCCAAGATCACCGAGATCTACGAGGGCACCAGCGAGGTCCAGCGCATCGTCATCTC
>NZ_CAJUBK010000013.1 GCF_910584465.1 uncultured Oscillibacter sp. | reverse complement strand
TGCCCACCTCCCGGGCGAAGCCCATCTCGTGGGTGACCACCACCATGGTCATGCCCTCCCGGGCCAGGCCCTTCATCACGTCCAGCACCTCGCCCACCATCTCAGGGTCCAGGGCGGAGGTGGGCTCGTCGAAGAGCATGACCTCCGGCTCCATGGCCAGGGCCCGGACGATGGCGACGCGCTGCTTCTGCCCGCCGGAGAGCTGGATGGGGTACGCCTCCGCCCGGTCCTTCAGGCCCACCCGGTCCAGCAGGGCCAGGGCCTTCTCCTCGGCGGCGGCTTTGGACATCCCCTTGACCTTGATGGGGGCCAGGGTCATGTTGTCCAGGATCGTCATGTGGGGGAAGAGGTTGAAATGCTGGAACACCATGCCCATCTTCTGGCGGTGCTGGTCGATGTCCAGCTTCACCAGCTTCCCCTCGGCGTCCCTCACCTTCTTCTTGGTGATGTCCACGCCGTCGAAGACGATGGAACCGCCGGTGGGCTCCTCCAGCAGGTTCAGGCTGCGCAGGAAGGTGGATTTGCCGGAACCGGAGGGGCCGATGACCACCATCACGTCGCCCCGCTCGATGTCCACGCTGACGCCGTCCAGGGCCTTGATGGCCCCCCGGTTATAGTGCTTCTTCAGGTCCGTGACCTGGATGAGACTACCGCTTGTCGCCACGGCTCATCCTCCTCTCAAAGTAAGCGATGATCTTGCTGGTGGGGAAGGTCAGGCAGAAATAGATGACCGTCGCGATGATCAACGGTTCCGCGATGCGGTAGGTCGCCCCCTTGATGGAGGACACCGCGTACATGATCTCCTGCACGCCGATGGTGTAGCAGATGGAGGACTCCTTGATGATGGTGACGAACTCGTTGGCGATGGGGGGCAGGATGTTCTTGATGGCCTGGGGCAGGATGATGAAGCGCATGTTCTGCACCTGGGACAGGCCCAGGGAACGGGCCGCCTCGGTCTGCCCGCCGTCGATGGACTGGATGCCCGCGCGGATGATCTCGGAGAGGTAGGCCCCGGAGTTCAGGGACAGGGCCACCACGCCGGGGAAGAACCGCTCGAACCGGATGAAGCCGAACAGCTTGAAGGAGGGCAGGGGCACGTCCGCCAGCAGCACGTAGTAGACGATGAACAGCTGGACCAGCATAGGCGTGGCCCGGAAGATCTCCACATAGACCGTGGCCAGGAAGCTGATGGGGTTGAAGCGGCTCAGCACCGTGAGGAAGCCCTGCTCCCGCAGGCGCCCGTCCGCAGTCAGGCCCAGGGAACGGAAGGGGCGGATGTCGGACAAGCGGGCGATCGCCAGGATGAGGGCCAGGATGAAGCCGAACACCACCGTCAGCAAAGAGAGGGAGATGGTGCAGACCAAGCCCTGCTGGAAGAGGGATATGTATTCCCAGGCCGTTGCGAAACCGGCGGCAGTAAACACGGGCGGTTCCTCCTTTTCGTTTCTGTTTCTGTCACGGGAAAGCCCTCCCCGCGTCGCCGCGGGGAGGGGCAAGGCATAGAGGGGATCACTCCTCGATCAGGCCCTCGACGATGTTGCCGGAAGCCTGTTCCACGGCATCCACCACGTACTGGTCGAAGGAGCCGTCGGACAGGGCGGCGTTGATGGCCTCGTTGACGCCGGCCAGCAGGGCCGCGTTGCCCTTGGACACGCCCACCACGGAGCCCTTGGCGTCATAGGGGACGTCCAGGACCACGCAGAGCTCGGGATAGCTGGCGGCGTAGCTCTCGGCCACCATGGTCTCGATGAACGCGCCGTCCATCTTGCCGGTCAGCAGCTCCGCCAGGATGTCGGGCACCTTGGCCAGCTCGATGATGTCCGCGTCGGGGGTGTGCTCTTTGGCCAGGTCCGCCTGGATGGAGCCCACCTGGGCGCCGATCTGATAGTCAGGGTTATTGGCCGAGGCCAGGTCGGGGAACTTGTCCTTGTTCTCCTGGAGGCAGACGAAGGACTGGCCGCCGGTGATATAGACGTCGGAGAAGTCCATGGCGCCGGCCCGCTTGGGATCGGGGGAGTAGCCCGCCATGCCCAGGTCCACGTTGCCCTGCTGGAGCTCCATGATGGTGCCGTCGAAGTCCATGGGGACGACCTCCAGCTCCAGGCCCAGGTAGTCGGCGATGTACTGGGCCAGGTCCATGTCGAAGCCCGCCAGGGTGGCGGTGCCGTCGTCGGCGATGGCGTAGAACTCATAGGGGGCGAAGTCGGGGCTGGTGGCCACGGTCAGCTTGCCCGCGTTGATGGTAGTGAGGGAGGTCTTCCAGTCCGCGGCATCGCTGCCGGCGTCCCCGGAATCGTCGGAGCCGGTGTCGGCG
Source organism: uncultured Oscillibacter sp. (assembly GCF_910584465.1). Taxonomy (GTDB): domain Bacteria; phylum Bacillota; class Clostridia; order Oscillospirales; family Oscillospiraceae; genus Oscillibacter. Next base: position 44,656 of record NZ_CAJUBK010000013.1, on the reverse strand, counting down.
GGCTGCTGGGTGCCGGCGTCGGAGGGGCTGCTGTCGTCCGCGTCTTTGCCGCCGCAGGCGGCCAGGCTCAGGACCATCGCCAGAGCCAGCATGAGGGTCAAAAACTTCTTCATGATACGATCTTCCTTTTCTTCCAAAATAGTGGTCCGTTCAGCCGGGCGCGGGCCCGGAGGACGAGGGGAGGCGTTCCTCCCGTCGGGTTGCGGTTACTTTAGCACGTTGGGAGGGCGCTGTCAATAGTTTTCCAGAAACTGTGAATAATTATTTGCGTGTTTTCTCTGTTCCGTCCGAAAAATCCCGCGGGGACTTCGACTATTTGTGCATTTTTTATACAAGACCCCCAAAGACTGGTGAATAAACGGATGAATATCCATTTTTGGATGGCGGACGATCCCGCGGGGGTCTGCCGCCCCGGGGGAGACAGAGGAGCGGCGGGGACCGGCTCCCTCCGGCATTTTGCATACGTGGGAGTAGGATTTCCCGGTCAGTTTCCCTGTTTCCGACAGTTGCGGAGCCGTTGAAAATGTGTTACCATGCTGGAAGGACAAATGACCGCAATAGGCGGACTGACGCGCTGCCCGCCAAGGGCGGGGCGCGGGGAGGGCGCAATGTCGAGACCGATCAAATACTACATCGTGGCGGCGGACGCGCTGCCGGAGATCTTCGTCAAGGTGGCGGAGGCCAAGCGGATGATGCAGACCGGCGAGGCGGACACCGTAGGGGCCGCCACACGGATGGCGGGCATCAGCCGCAGCGCTTTTTATAAGTATAAGGACTCTGTGCGGCCCTTCAACGACATGAAGGCGGAACACATCATCACCTTTTACGCCATGCTCAAGGACGTGGCCGGCGTGCTGTCCAGCGTGCTGGCGGTCTTCGCCGCCTCCGGGGCCAACATCCTGACCATCAACCAGAGCATCCCCACCAACGGCTGCGCGGCGGTGACGATCTCCGCCGAGACCAGCCGCATGGCGGAGTCCCTGGAGCAGCTGATGGCGGACGTCACCAGCCTGGACGGTGTGCTGAGGTTCGAGATCCTGGCCGGGTAGCCCCTCCCCTCCTCCCCCGGGAGCCGGAGGGAGCGGAGAGGACGTCCGCGCGCCCCGGCGGCAGGACGGAGCGGCGCGATATCTGGGAATGATAGAGAGGTTTACGGGAATGATACAGATCGCGATCCTGGGCCTGGGCACCGTGGGGACGGGCGTGGCCAAGGTGGTGGCGGAGAACGCCAGACAGATCGAGCGGAAGCTGGGGGAGCCTTTGCAGGTCAAGGCCGTGCTGGTCCGGCATTTCAAGGACGGGCCCTACCGCCAGCTGATGACGGACGATTTCAAGAAGATCGAGGAGGACGAGTCCATCCGGGTGGTGGTGGAGACCATCGGCGGCATGGAGGCGGCCTACGAATATACGAAGCGGGCCCTCTGCGCCGGGAAGCATGTGGTCACCGCCAACAAGCAGCTGGTGGCCGAACGGGGGTGCGAGCTGCTGGCCCTGGCGAAGCGGAAGAACGTCAGCTATCTCTTCGAGGCCAGCGTGGGCGGCGGCATCCCGGTGCTCCATCCCCTGACCCAGTGCATGGCCGCCAACCGCATCGACGAGGTCTGCGGCATCCTGAACGGCACCACGAACTATATCCTCACCCGCATGGTCCGCACCGGGGCCTTCTTCTCCGACGCCCTCCGGGAGGCCCAGGCCAAGGGCTATGCCGAGGCGGACCCCACCGCCGACGTGGAGGGCATCGACGCCGGGCGGAAGATCTGCATCCTGGGCGCCCTGGCCTTCGGCCATCAGATCGACCCGGACCGGGTGCCCATGGAGGGCATCAGCAAGCTGAGCCTCCGGGACGTGAAGATCGCCCAGCGGGCGGGCTACCGGGTGAAGCTGCTGGGTCGGGCGGTGCGCCTGCCCGGCGGCGGGCGCACGGCCTACGTCGCCCCGCACCTCATCCCGGAAGACCATCCCATGTCCAGCGTGGAGGACGTGTTCAACGCCGTCATGGTCCGGGGCAACGCCGCGGGCGAGGTGATGTTCTACGGCCGGGGGGCCGGGGAGCTGCCCACGGCGTCGGCCTGCGTGGCGGACGTGATGGAGTGCCTCCAGCAAAGCCCCAGGCGGGAGGAGATCGGCTGGTCGGCGGACACGGGGGGCTTCGAGGGGCCGGAGGGCCTGAAGACCCGGCATTACTTCCGCATCGAGGGCAGCCTCACCGACGCGGCCCTGGCCTTCGGCCAGGTGGAGGTCCTCAGCGAGGACGGGGAGACCGCGTTTTTGACCGATCCCCTCAGCGGCGAGGACGCGGCCCGGCAGTCCCGGACCTTGAACGTGCTGGCCTGTATGCGGGTGCTGGAGGACTGACGGGCGGCCGCATATGATAGAGCGGGGGAGAAGGCCCCCACCCAACCGACTTCAAGCGAAAAGGAAGACAGACACATGAGTTTGATCGTACAGAAATTCGGCGGCAGCTCCGTGAGGGATGCCAAGCGCATCCAAAATGTCGCCCGGATCATCGCGGAGACCTATGTGAAGGGCGACGACGTGATCGTGGTCCTGTCCGCCCAGGGAGACACCACCGACGACCTGATCGAGAAAGCGGCAGAGATCAACCCCAACGCCTCCAAGCGGGAGATGGATATGCTCCTCTCCACCGGCGAGCAGGTCAGCGTGGCCCTGTGCGCCATGGCGCTGGAGGCCATGGGCCTGCCCTGCGTGTCCCTGGCCGCGTGGCAGGTGGGCATCCAGTCCACCGCCGTCCATACCGACGCCCGGATCCGGAAGATCGACTCCGAGCGCATCCAGGCGGAGCTGGACCAGCACCGCATCGTCATCGTCACGGGCTTCCAGGGCGTGGACCGCAACGGCGACGTGACGACCCTGGGCCGGGGAGGCTCCGACACCAGCGCCGTGGCCCTGGCAGCGGCCTTCCGGGCCAAGCTCTGCCAGATCTACACGGATGTGGACGGTGTGTATACCGCGGACCCCCGCGTCGTCCCCGCCGCCCGGAAGATGGAGGAGATCACCTACGACGAGATGCTGGAGCTGGCGTCCCAGGGCGCCCAGGTGCTCCACAACCGCAGCGTGGAGCTGGCGAAAAAGTTCCGTGTGGCTCTGGAAGTGTTGTCGAGCCTGGAGCGCAAGCCCGGCACGAAAGTCAAGGAGGTTACCAAAGTGGAAAAGACCAATATCGCGGGCGTGGCCAAGGATACCAGCATCGCCCGGGTGGCCCTGGTGGGCCTGCAGCACAACCCCGGCGTGGCCTTCCAGGTCTTCGACCTGCTGAGCAAGCACAACATCAACGTGGACGTGATCCTCCAGTCCATCGGCCGGGAGGACACCAAGGACATCACCTTCACCATCCACAAGAAGGACCAGCGGGAGGTGGAGACCATCCTGAAAGAACATAAGGAGGCCCTGCGCTTCGACCACATCGAATCCGACGACGCGATCGGCAAGGTCTCCATCGTGGGCGTGGGCCTGATGAGCAACTGCGGCGTGGCCGCCAAGATGTTCGAGGCCCTCTACGAGGCGGGCATCAACATCCAGATGATCAACACCTCGGAGATCCGGGTATCCGTCCTGCTGGACGAGAAGGACGTGGACCGGGCCGTCCGGTCCATCCACGACAAGTTCTTCGACGAGCTTTGAGCCCTGTGCCGGCGAGGGGAGCCGCTCCCCTCGCCGGAAGCTGTCTCCATAAAATCATAGAGTATCAAGGAGGATGGATCATGAACGCCATCGTCACCGTCCTGGGACAGGACAAGGTGGGCATCATCGCCGCCGTCTGCAACCGCCTGGCAAACTACAACGTCAACATCCTGGACATCTCTCAGACGATCTTACAGGGCGCCTTCACCATGGTCATGGCGGTGGACGTCAGCAAGTCCACCGCCAGCTTCGGCGAGCTGGGCAGGGGCCTGGACGACCTGGGGGCCGAGATGGGCCTCTCCATCCGCATCCAGCGGGAGGAGATCTTCGACGCCATGCACAGCATTTAAGGAGGGGGCCCTATGCTGAATCAAAAGGACATCCTCTCCACCATCGAGATGATCGACCAGCAGCACCTGGACATCCGGACCATCACCATGGGCATCTCCCTCCTCTCGTGCTGCGACCCGGACCCCAAGCGGGCCTGCGAGAAGATCTACGAGAAGATCTGCCGCTACGCGGAGAAGCTGGTGGAGACCGGCTGCGACATCGAAGACGAGTTCGGCATCCCCATCGTCAATAAGCGGATCTCCGTCACCCCCATGGCCATGGTGGCCGGGGCCAGCGAGACGGAGGACTTCGTCCCCTTCGCCCTGGCCCTGGACCGGGCGGCCCAGAGCTGCGGCGTGAACTTCATCGGCGGCTATTCCGCCCTGGTGCAAAAGGGCATGACCAGGGCCGACGAGGCGCTGATCCGCTCCATCCCGGAGGCCCTGGCCCGGACGGAGCTGGTCTGCGCCTCCGTCAACGTGGGATCCACCCGGGCGGGGATCAACATGGACGCGGTGGGCCTCATGGGCCGGATCGTCAAAGAGACCGCCAAGGCCACCGAGGACCGGGACGGCCTGGGCTGCGCGAAGCTGGTGGTGTTCTGCAACGCCGTGGAGGACAACCCCTTCATGGCCGGGGCCTTCCACGGCGCGGGGGAGGCGGAGAAAGTCATCAACGTGGGCGTCTCCGGGCCGGGCGTGGTGCACCATGCCCTCCAGTCCGTGAAGGGCCAGCCCCTGGACGTGGCGGCGGAGACCATCAAGAAGACCGCCTTCCGGGTGACCCGCATGGGCCAGCTGGTCGCCCAGGAGGCCAGCCGCCGGCTGGACACGCCCTTCGGCATCGTGGATTTGAGCCTGGCCCCCACCCCCGCCGTGGGCGACAGCGTGGCGAGGATCTTGGAGGAGCTGGGCCTGGAGGTCTGCGGGACCCACGGTACCACCGCCGCCTTGGCGATGCTGAACGACGCGGTGAAGAAGGGCGGCGTCATGGCGTCCTCCAGCGTGGGCGGGCTCTCCGGGGCCTTCATCCCCGTCAGCGAGGACGAGGGCATGATCGCCGCCGCCCGGAGGGGGACGCTCTGCATCGACAAGCTGGAGGCCATGACCTGCGTGTGCTCCGTGGGCCTGGACATGATCGCGGTGCCGGGGGATGTCCCGGCGGAGACCATCGCCGCCATCATCGCGGACGAGGCGGCCATCGGCATGGTGAACAACAAGACCACCGCCGTGCGGGTCCTCCCCGCGCCGGGGAAGGGCGTGGGCGGCACCATCGAGATGGGCGGCCTGCTGGGCAGCGCCCCGGTGATGCCGGTGCATCCCGAGTCCTCCGCGGCGTTCATCCGCCGCGGCGGGCGGATCCCCGCGCCGCTGCACAGCCTGCGGAACTGAGCGGGGCGTTGGCCGGGACTCGGCCTTATGGATGAAGCGCCCGGGAAGGGATCCCCCTTCCCGGGCGTCGAAGCGTCGAAATAGCAGTGGAGATCCCATCGGCGGGAAGGAAGAGAGCTGCAAGAGGGACCGCGGGAGGGTGTGCCTGATAAAGGATGACACACAGGACCCAAAAACATCAGGCAGTCACCGCGAAATGAAGCCGATGTGATACGGATCGACACCCGGGAGAACGCACGATCGAAAGATCGTGCGTTCTCTTTTGCCCAAAAGGAGGCCCTGACCATGCCGGGAATCATATTGTCAGATTATTTCTGCGGCGATGGATCGGAGGGATCCGTCTATCCCAAGATCCCTGCCGGTCGATCACGGATCCCCAAATCCAAGCACGTCTCCACGGACACCAAGGCCGGATCACTGCGGCTGAAAAATGGATCTCACGGTGAGACGCGATCCTTATCTGGGATCGACTCCCACCGTGAGATCGATTTTCTTCCCATCCAATATTGACATTTCGATCAAATTTCGGTACGATCCAGATATATCAAGAGAAGGGAGCCGACGATATGGCGAGGATCGCCCTTTGTGACAACGAGCCCCCCGATCTGGAGGAGCTGCACCTGTTTTTGGAGCAGTACGGCACCCGGTGGGGCCAGGAGATAGGAGCGGCCTTATCCAGCAGCCTGCTGGAGCTGGTGGCCGGCATGGATGAGCTGCTGGAGCACCTTTCCGCTTACCGCTGTTTCCTCCGGGTACACCGCTCCTGCTTCGTCGATATGGATCACATCCGGCAGTTCTCCTACCGCGCCGTCATCCTGTGCTGTGGGGCGAAGATCCCTGTTCCGCGGGGAAGATATAACGAACTAAAAAATTCGTTCCTAGAGTATGCCACGAGGAAAGGGCAGGTGCTGCTATGAATGAGACGGTCCACATTCTGATCGCCGTGCTGAACGACGCCGCGGTGAGCGTCTTCGGCGGCGTCCTGTCCGCCTCCTTCTGCGACGCACTGCGTACCCAGCGGGAGCGGATCGTTTTCTGGTGCGGCATGGCGGTGATGCTGATCCCACAGGGAGCGGTCTACCTGATCTGGAGCGCGGACTTCCGCTTGCGGGTCTATCCGCTCATCGTACATCTGCCCCTGCTGCTCCTTCTCTATGTCCTGACAAAAAAGCTGTGGAGCCCGGCGGTCTCCATTCTGACCGCCTACCTGTTCTGCCAGCTCCGGCGCTGGGTCGCACTGCTGGCAGCGGTGGTCCTGCCCGGCGGAGCCATCGTGCAGGACCTCACGGAGCTGGCGGTCACGGCGCCGCTGCTGCTGTTTTTGCTGCGGTTCGCCGCTCCCGCCATCCGCCAGCTGTTTGGCTATCCCATGAAGATACAGTGCTGTTTTGGCGCGATCCCGGCCCTTTACTATGCCTTCGACTACCTGACGAGGGTTTACACCGACCTGCTCTCCAGCGGGGAGCCGGTGGTGGTGGAGTTCATGCCCTTCGTGTGCTGCGCGGCCTATCTGATCTTCCTGCTGTTCAACTTCACTGAGGAGCGCAAGCGGGCCCGGCTCCGGGACATCCAGAAGAATCTTGAAATTCAGCTGGCCCAGTCTGTGCAGGAGATCAACGCCCTGCGGCAGTCCCAGGAGATGGCCGCCCGCCACCGCCACGACCTGCGCCACCATCTGCAATACCTCTCCAACTGCATCCGCAACGGACAGGAGGAGCGGGCGCAGTCCTACATCTCCGGGATCTTCCAGGAGATCGAGGCGCAGACGGTGCAGCGGTACTGCGAGAACGAGGCGGCGAACCTGATCCTCTCCGCCTTCGCCGGGCGGATGGAGAAGGATGGCATCCGCCTGGAGGTCCAGGGCGCGCTGCCCGCCTTCCTCACGGTGTCGGACAGCGACCTGTGCGTCCTGCTGTCCAATTCCTTGGAGAACGCCCTTCACGCCTGCCGGCCACTGGCCGCGGCGGGGCGGGCGTGTACGGTCTCCCTGCGGCTCCAATACCACGAGCGGACGGGAAAGCTCACCATGCTTGTCACCAATCCCTGCGGAGAGGCGGTCCGCTTTGAGAACGGGGTCCCTGTGTCCGGGGAGCCGGGCCATGGGATCGGCGTCCAGAGCATTTGTGCCATCGTGGAGCGGTACGGCGGCGCTTGCAGCTTTCAGGTGGAGGATGAGCAGTTTATTTTACGGCTTTTTCTATGACCCGGCTGCTGATCAGGGATAGGGGCAGGCCCAGGACAGGACCTGCCCCTTCAGTTTGGCTGTTGAAAAGAAGACTGTCGATCCAGTCTTTTTTCGTCCTATTCGCGCATGGACCCTCTCCCTTTTTCAAAAGGCTGTTATAGTATATCTTGCATCATGCGGCTGTCTCCTGTCAGGAGACTTTCTTTATCGGGGTCCCTCTGGAGCGGTCCCGTTCGTTTTGATCAATAAGTGTTCAGGACTTTTTTGAACGTTCTGAACACTTGCTCAGCCTGTCGAAAAGACGTTTTCGACAGGCTGAGGACTGCCCGCCGAAGAGGCGGGCAGTCCTCAGAGTGTCAAAAAAGGAGGGGGACTGCATCGGCGGGAAGGAGGAGAGCCGCGAGAGGGACCCGGGAGGGGCCCCTCTCGTTTCTTCATCCTTCCTCAGGCGGATCCAGGACGGGCTCCGGCAGGTCCGCGCCGGCCCCGCCCATCTTCAGCTCCTGCCATTTCTCCTTGGTGATGAGGAGCTGCCGGGGCTTGGAGCCCTCGAAGGGACCCACGTAGCCCCGCTCCTCCAGCTGGTCCACCAGGCGGGCGGCCCGGGAGTAGCCCAGCTTCAGGCGCCGCTGGAGCATGGACGTGGACGCCTGCCCCGTCTCCAGGATGACCTCCACGGCGGCGGGGAGGAGCTCGTCCTCCTCGCTCTCCTGGGGCTCGGGGGCGGCGGGCTTGCCGCCCTTCGCGCCCTTCTCCTGGACGGATTCCTCGATCTTGGCGATGACCTCGTCGGAATACTGGGCCTCGCCGGTCTGCTTGACGAAGGCGACCACCTGCTCGATCTCCTCGGGGGAGATGAAACAGCCCTGGATGCGGGTGGGCTTCCCGGCCCCCAGGGGGGCGTAGAGCATGTCGCCCCGGCCCACCAGCTTCTCCGCGCCGCCGATGTCCAGGATGATCCGGGACTCCATGGAGGACGCCACGGCGAAGGCGATGCGGCTGGGGATGTTGGCCTTCATCAACCCGGTGATCACGTCGGCGGAGGGGCGCTGGGTGGCGATGACCAGGTGCATCCCGGCGGCGCGGCCCATCTGGGCCACGCGGCAGATGGACTCCTCCACCTCCTTCGCCGCCACCAGCATCAGGTCCGCCAGCTCGTCGATCACCACCACCACGCTGGGCAGGGGCTCCAGGTCGTCCCGGGCCTTTGCCAGGCGGTTGAATTCCTCCAGCTTCTTCACGCCGTTCTCGGAAAAGGTCTTGTACCGCTTCATCATCTCGAACACCGCCCACTGGAGGGCCCCGGCGGCCTTCTTGGGGTCCGTCACCACGGGGATCAGCAGATGGGGGATGCCGTTGTAGGGGGCCAGCTCCACCATCTTCGGGTCCACCATGATGAAGCGCACGTCGTCCGGCGTGGACTTGTAGAGGAGGCTGATGATGAGGGAGTTGGTGCACACGGATTTGCCGGAGCCGGTGGTGCCGGCGATCAGCACATGGGGCAGGGTCCCGATGTCGCCGATGACGTTCCGTCCGCCGATGTCCCGGCCCAGGGCGAAGGACACGTTGGACTTGTGCCCGGCGAACTCCCGGGACTCGATCACGTCCCGGATGAGGACGGGGGTCACCTGCTTGTTGGGCACCTCGATGCCCACCACGGAGATCTTATCGGGGATGGGGGCGATGCGCACCCCGGAGGCGCCCAGGGCCAGGGCGATGTCGTCCGCCAGGTTGGTGATCTTGGAGAGCTTCACGCCCTGCTCCAGGATGAACTCGTAGCGGGTGACGGAGGGGCCGTGGATCACGTCGCCGGGGGCGGCGTCCACGCCGAAGCTGGTCAGGGTCTCCGCCAGGCGGCGGGAGTTGTTCCGCAGCTCCGCTCCGGCCTCCACATGGTCCTCCCCCCGGTTCATCCGCAAAAGGTCCACCGGCGGGAACTGATAGGCCCCCTCTTCCGCCGCCAGCTTCTCCTCGATCTCGGCGGCCACGGCGGCGGTCTGGGCGGCCACCTCCTTGGCGGTCTCGGCCTTGCCGCTGCGGGTGAAGGACTCGGCGGTGGGGAGGGGCTTGGCCTCCGCCTTCCCCGGCGCGGGAGCGGCGGGCTCCGGCTCCGGGACTTCGGGCTCGGGGAAGACCGGCTCCGGGCGGACCGGACCGGCGTCGGGGACCGGCGGCTCCGGCGCCGCGGGGACGGCGGGGCCGGGCTCCGGCACCGGGACGGGCGGCGGCACGGGGATGGCCGCTTTGCGCTCGGCCGGGGCGGGAGGGGCCGCTCCCGGCGCGGGGGCAGGCGGCTCCGCGTGGGCCCGGAGGACCTGGTCGGGAGTGGGCTGGGCCTCGGCCTTGTGGCGGAAGAAGCCGGTGAACTTGCCGGACTTCTCCGGCCTGGCGGGCCGCTCCTCGCCGTCCAAGGGGATGTCGATCTGGGGCTTGGCCCCGGCGGGGCGGCGCTTGGGCGGCGGGGCCGGCTGGGGGGCCGGCTCGGGGGGCTCCTCATACTGGGGCCGGGACTGCCGCCACTGGCGGAAGCTGGCCAGGGTCAGCCGCAGGGACAGGAACAGCAGCGTCACGAAGAGCACCGTGAACAAGATCGTGGACGCCAGAGGGGAGAACACGGCGGCGCAGCCGTTGGCCAGCACGCCGGAGACGGCGCCGCCGGACCGCAGCGCCGTACCGTCGGTCCAGATGGCCCCCAGCATCCCGAAGAAGGAGGGCTCGTAGGTCTCTTTGCAGAAGGCCAGATGGGCCAGGGAGCCGAAGAACAGCGGCAGCAGCAGGGCGCAGGCGGTCCGGAGCTGGACGGGGCGGCCCCGGTGGGTGAGCAGGATCAGCCCCGCCAGCACCAGGGAAGGCCCCGCCAGCCAGTAGCCATAGCCGAACAGGCCCTTCAGGAGCTTCGCGAAGAAGTCCAGGAACAAGGCGTTGACGCCGAAGTAGCTGACGAAGACGAACAGCGCCAGCACCAGCAGCACGCCGCCGGTGACCTCCCGGCGGACGGGCTGCTTCTGGGGGGGCTTTTTGGCCCCCTTCCCGCCGGGACGGCTGGGAGAGGATCTCTTTCGTGATGTGGAAGCCACGGTATGTACCTCCGATCCGCGTTACGTTTGCGTGAAGATCAAGGCCAGGGTGACGATGCCCGCCAGCCAGCAGTACCAGGCGAAGAAGCCGAACCGCCCCTTGTCCGCCACCAGCTTGATGAGGCGGATGCAGAGATAGCCGACGGCGGCGGAGACGGCCACGCCCACCAGGTAGACGGGGACCTCCTCCCAGAGGATGCCGGCCTCCAGCGCGTCCTTGAGGCTGAGGATGTTGGCCCCCAGGATGGCGGGGATGGACATCAGGAAGGAGTAACGCACGGCGAACTTCCGCTCGAAGCCCACGAAGCACCCGGCGGTGATGGTGGTGCCGGAGCGGGAGATGCCGGGGCAGGTGGCCACGGCCTGGCCCACGCCCACCAGCAGGGCGTCCAGCATCGAGGCGGACCGCTCCGTCTTGCGGCCCCGGCGGACGTGGTCGCTGGCGAAGAGCAGGCAGCCCGTCGTCAGCAGGGCGAAGGCCACGAAGTACATGTTGTCCCCCAGGCCCTCGATGGCGTCCTTGAAGGGCAGGACGGCGAAGAGGGGCGCCGTGCCCACCACGATCAGCACGATCATCCGCCGGGCGGGGGGCGCATGGGCGGGGGTGGTGCCGCGGACGATGTCGCCGATCCCGTAAAAGAACTCCAGGACCATGTCCCGGATGTCCCCCCAGTAGGCGGCAAAGACGGCGAACAGGGTGCCCAGGTGGAGCAGGACGTCGAAGAAGGCGGGGACCTGCGAGGCGTTGGACATGTTCAGCAGGTGCTCCGCGATGGCGAGGTGGCCGGAGCTGGATACCGGCAGGAACTCGGTCACGCCCTGGATGACGCCCAGGAAGACGGAAGACAGCAGGGTCAAAAGGCTCACACTCCTAACTCATGCAGGGATCTTGGCTCATGTAGGGAATAGTATATCACGGACAGGCTGTAAATTCCAGTCATATTTCTGAAAGTCCTTTGAAGAGGGGACGGGAGCCGGGGCTCGACACCGGCCGGCCCGTGTGGTAGGATGGGGGAAGGCCCCCGCGAGGGGGCGGGAGGAGCGCCGCCATGGCATATGGCGCCGTTCGCGCGGCCCTGCCGGGCCCTGCGGGCCAGGAGGGGATGGGAGGGCTTCGAAGATGATCGGTGAGATCGTGACGGTGACGGTGGACCGGCCTTTGGGCAGCGTCCACCCCCGATACCCGGACCTCCGGTACCCGGTCAATTACGGGTACGTCGAGGGCGTCCCCGCTCCGGACGGGGAGGCCCAGGATGCCTACGTCCTGGGCGTGGCGGAGCCGGTCGGGACCTTCACCGGCCGGGTGCTGGCGGTCATCCGCCGCCTGGACGACGTGGAGGACAAATGGGTGGTGGTCCCGGAAGGGACGCGGCTGTCGAAAGAGGAGATCGGGAGGCAGGTCTGGTTCCAGGAGCGGTATTTCCGAACGGAGATCGAGCTTTAGGACCTGTGTCCCCCGGTCATGGATACAGGTCCTTGACGGACAGCGCCCAAGGAAACGCGGAGGCCGGGACGATCCCGGCCTCCGCGCTGCGTCCCGGGGCTCAGCCCAGGAGATAGGCGTACTTGTTCAAAACGGTGAGGATGAAGACCTCGATGTCGGCGGGCAGGTCGTTCGCGGCGTTCAGATCGGCCTCGAAGACTTTGCCGTCCAGGCGCACCAGCACCCGGCCGGGGCCCAGGGGCAGGAAGCCCTGGTTGGCCGTGCTCTCGTCGAAGCCCTCCCGGGTCTTGAACAGGGTGAACTTGTCCCGGTAGGGAGCGGAGTCGTAGGGGCAGAAGACGGCGCAGTTGCCGCACTCGTTGCACATCCGGTCCACATGCAGGATCTGATGCCGCCCGTCGGGCAGGGCGATGACCACGTTGGCCCGGTTGGGGCACACGTCGGCACAGACCTGGCACACCACGTTGCAGGTCAGGCACCGCTCGCCCTCGCACTTGGCGGACTCGCAGAGGATGCCCTTCTTGGCGATGGCGTCCGCCCGGGAGGCCACGGCCTTGGCGGGGATCTCGAACTTGCGGGCATCCCCGAGGACGGCGTTGGCGAACCACTGGGCGTCGGCGATGCCCTCCACCACCGTGGCGGGGCCGCGCATGGCGTCGCCGCCCACGAAGACGCCTTCCACGTTGGTCCGGAAGTCCGGCAGGCCCTTGGCGTCCACCTCGATGCCGTTGGCGGTGAAGAGCTCGCTGTCCACCTTCTCGCCCACGGCGGAGATCACGGTGTCGCAGTCGATCTCCACGAACTCGCCGGTGGGCTCCGGCTTCCGGCGGCCCGCCTCGTCGGGCTCGCCCAGCGCCATCTTCTCGCAGCGGAGCTTCCCGTCCTTCTGCTCCACGGGGGCCACCAGCTCCAGGAACCGCACGCCGTCGGCGATGGCCAGCTCCAGCTCCTCGGCGTCGGCGGGCATATACTTCTTCGTCCGGCGGTAGACCAGGGTGGAGGACGCCGCTCCGGCCCGGAGGGCCGCGCGGGCGGCGTCCATGGCGGTGTTGCCGCCGCCCACGACGGCCACATGGCCCAGGGACACGTCCTTCCCGGCCTTCAGGTCCTTCAGCCAGCCGATGACGGGGACCACGTTGCCGGGGATGTCCAGCCTGCCGGCCTTCCACGCGCCCACGGCGAAGAAGATGTGGGTGTACCCCTCGGCCTTCAGCTGGGCGACGGAGGGGGCGGGGGCGTTCAGCCGGATCTCGGCGCCCATCTTGGCCACCAGGGCCGCGTCCTTGTCGATGGCCTCGTCCGAGATGCGGAAGGCGGGGATCACCTGCCGGACGATGCCGCCCAGCTTATCGGCCTTCTCGAAGAGGGTGACGGGGATGCCCGCCCGGCCCAGGAAGTAGGCCGCGGCCATGCCGGCGGGGCCTCCGCCGATGACGGCCGCTTTCCTGCCGTCGTCCACGGGGGCGGGGGCGTCGATCTTGGCCAGATAAGCGTCATAGCCTCGCTCGGCGGCCACCAGCTTCGTGGCCCGGATCTGGACGGAGTCGTCGTAGTGGTTCCGGGTGCACTTGGTCTGGCAGCGGTGGGCGCAGATGGTGCCCGTGATGAAGGGCAGGGGGTTCTTCTCGCAGATCAGGCGCAGGGCGGAGGCGTACGCGCCCTTCCGGCACAGCTCGATATACTCGGGGATGTCCTGGCCGATGGGGCATCCGCCCTTGCAGGGGGCGGTGAAGCAGTCGATCAGGGGGACCTTCGCCTCCAGCTTCCGCTTGGGCAGGGGCTTGACGGATTTGACGTGGTACTTGTCGGACCGGGCGGCCAGGGCCAGGGCCTCGATGCCCTCCACGTCCACGCCGGTGAAGGGCTCGAAGGCCAGGGCGTCCAGCTTGTCGCCGATCTGGACGAAGCGCTGGTAGCCGCCGGGCTTCAATTCCGTCGTGGCCATGGTGATGGGCCAGATGCCGAGGGCGAAGAGCTTGTCGATGTTCAGCGCGTCCGCGCCGCCGGCGTAGCTGATGCGCATACGCCCGCCGAACTCCCGGGAGATCCGGGCCGCCATGGCGGTGGTCAGGGGGAAGAGGGACTTGCCCGCCATATACATCTCCCCGCTGGGCAGCTCCCCGGCCTTCACGTCCACGGGGAAGGTGTTGGAGAGCTTGAGGCCGAACTCCACGCCGGTCTTATCCGCCAGGGCCTGGAGGCGGCGGAACATGGGGACGGCGTCCTCGTACTGGAGGTCCTCCTTGAAGTGGTGGTCGTCGAAGGCGATATAGTCATAGCCCATGCCGTCCAGGATGGACCGGGCGGTCTCGTAGCCCAGGATGGTGGGGTTGCATTTGACGAAGGTGTGGAGGCGCTTCTCTTCGATCAGGTAGCCGGCGATGCGCTCGATCTCGTCCGGCGGGCAGCCGTGGAGGGTGGAGACGGTCACGCTGCCGGAGATGCGGGGGGAGATGCCGTCGATGAAGGCGGCCTCGGCGGGGAAGAACTCCTTGAGGACCCGGATGCACTCCTGGAAGATGGGGGTCCGGGAGGCGTCCGTCATGCCGCGGAGGAACGTGTCCACCTTTTCACCCTGGATGCCCGCCAGATCGTAGCCCACGGACATGTTGAAGACGAAGGCGTCGGGATCGCCCAGGCCGTATACCTTCGCCATGATCTTGCAGGCGCACCAGGCTTTCACGTACTCCTCGAACGCCTGGGGGACATAGAGCTCCGTGGACCACTCGCAGTTGTAGCACTCGTCCTCCGCCAGGATGCAGGGGCGGGCCACGCAGGCGGACAGCTCCGCGCCGTCCATCTTCTGGACGGTCTTGAGCTCGAAGAACCGGGCCCCGGCGAAGTAGCTGGCGATGATGTTCTGGGCCAGCTGGGTGTTGGGGCCGGCGGCGGGGCCGAAGGGGGTCTCGATCTTCTCGCCGAAGATCGGCAGGGTCTTCACGCCGGCCTTGTAGGGTTTGTGGACGCCGAAGACGGTGCCCTCCTGCCGGTATTCGGTGGTCATCCAGGTCATCAGTTCCCGGAAGGGGATGGGGGTCATGAGTTCGGACATTATGATACCTCCAAATTTATTATGAACTGCCTTGAAAATTACCGATTTCTTTCCTCAACATAAGGAGCCAAGCGGATGCCTTTATTGATTTCTGTCACATAGCTTGAAGGCAGTCCCGCCATCTGAAGGATATCCTTTGGCGAATAATCTGCCTCTTGAATTTCATTTGAATAGCGGATACCAAAAAGATGAATCATCGTAGTCTGTTCACCTTTGGATGCAGTGGCATACATTTCCTTTAACGCACTGGATAATTCATTTAATGTCATAAAGAACCTCCCATTGCAGGCAATTCACTTGGGATATTTCAGGAGACTACGGACGAATCCAAATAGAAAACCAACGATAAACCTTAGCATAGCGGAGCCTCAGTATTCGCAGTGGTTCAGCTGGCCCCAGAGCTTCTTGGAGACCTCCAGGATCTCCGCGTTGACGGCCTCCTCGTCGATCTCGGTGAGCTGGCGGTCCTTCATCAGGATCTTCCCCGCGATCATGGTGGTCTGACACTGGCGGCCCGTCATGCCGAAGAGCATGTGCCCGTCGATGTTGGCGTCGGAGAAGGGGGTGAAGGGCTTGTAGTCCATGACGATCGCGTCCGCCGCGGCCCCGGCCTTCAGCACGCCCATCTCCGGGAACCCGGCCCGCCGGGCCATCCTGGCGTTGTTCTTGAAGAGCATGTCCGTCACCTCGCACCAGCCCACGCCGGGGAGGCACGCGTTGTGCCGCTGGATGGTCAGCGCCGCCTTGATGCTCTCCAGCATGTCGTTGGTATAGGCGTCGGTGCCCAGACCCACCAGGATGCCCTTCTCATAGAGCCGGAGCACCGGGGAGCAGCCCACGGCGTTGCCCATGTTGCTCTCCGGGTTGTTGACGCACATGGTGTCCGTTTCCTTGATGATGTCCATCTCCGCCGTGTTCACATGGATGCAGTGGCCCAGGATGGTCTTGGGGCCCAGGATGCCGTGGTCCTGGAGCCGCTGGACGGGGCGGCGGCCGTAGTTCCGGAGGCTGTCGTACACGTCGTCCATGCCCTCGGAGACATGGATGTGGTAGCCCACCCGGCCGGCGTTGGCGGCGTCCATCCGCTCGAAGGTCTTGTCGGAGATGGTGAAGAGGGCGTGCCCGCCGAACATGGCCTTCAGCATGTCGGAGGGATGGGCCTCGCAGTAGTCGATGAAGTCCTTGTTCTCCTGGACGGACTGGAGGGACTTCTCCTCGCCGTCCCGGTCGCTGACCTCATAGCACAGGCAGGCCCGCATGCCCATCTCCCGGGTGACCGCGGCGATCTCCATCAGGGAGCCGGGGATCTCACAGAAGGAGGCGTGGTGGTCGAAGATGGTGGTGACGCCCTGCTTGATGGAGTCGATGACCAGGGCCCGGGCGCTGGCCCTGGTGGCGGCCAGGTCCAGGTGGCGGTCGATATACCACCACTGGCCGTCCAGCACCTCGTAGAAGCTGGTGGGGGCGTAGCCGTCGATGCTGAGCCCGCGGGCCAGGGCGGAATAGATGTGGGTGTGGGCGTTGATGAGGCCGGGCATGATGACGCCGCCCTTGGCGTCCACGAACTCGGCCTGGGGGTATCTCGCCTTCAGGTCCGCCGTGGTCCCGACCTCGCGGATCTCTCCGCCGTCGGTGACGATGCCGCCGTCGGGCAGATAGCCCGTGCCTTCGGGGTCTCGGGTGATCAGCTTGCCGTTTGCCAGCAGGATCATAGTGGGGTTCCTCCTCGATGAATGATTTTTGGGTAAAAAAGAAAGGCGCCCCAAATCCACTCGGACTTGAAACACCTATCGGCCCGCATGGAGAGACAGGTGCGGGCCCGTGCGCGCGGCACTCCGTTGCAGCCATCTATCCTTGCTTTAGTATATCCAATCATACCGGAAAAACGGGAAGGATGCAAGCCTCTGGGGAGAGAAGTTTCCTGCCTCTTTTTATGCAGATCGCCGGGAAGCTCCCTCCCCACCGGGGGCCCTGCTCATGCGTTGGCGGCCCGTCCCTCCACGAACATGCAGATCCGCTCGAAGGTCTCCTCGCTGAGGTCATGCTCCACCTTGCACGCGTCCAGCGCGGCCTGTCCCGAGGAGACGCCCAGCAGCTCGAAGAGCTTCGTGATGGTCTTGTGCCGGTCATAGATGCGGCTGGCGATCTCCATGCCGCTGCTGGTGAGGGTGATGTTCCCGTCCCCGGCCATGGTGATGTAGCCGCTCTCCCGCAGCTTCTTCATGGCGATGCTGACGCTGGGCTTGGAGAAGCCCAGCTTGTTGACAACGTCGATGGAACGGACCTGCCCGGCCTGCTCCTGGATGATCAGGATGGACTCGAGGTAATCCTCCGCGGATTCATGGATGACCATGGCGCTGCGCCTCCCTTCTCGTTAAGTTTACCATGATAACAGATCTTTCCAGGAATTGCAAGAGGTTTTCGTCACAGTCCACGAAATTTTTTCAAAATATTTCCTGATGCGCGGGGGAGGGGGGGCAGTCCCGCGCCAAAACGAGGCGGAGCCGAACGGCTCCGCCTCGCGTCTTGGATCGTATCGGGGGGCTCAGATCTTCCCCGCCAGGACCAGCACCAGCACCACGAAGGTGGCCAGCAGCGCGAAGGAGAACAGGAGGAAGCCCGCGTCGAAGCGGTCCCCGCTGGAGGTCTCCTCCCGCTCGGGGACCAGCCGGGCCTTCCGCAGGGCGGTGACCACGGGCTTGTAGAGGATGAGGGTCAGGGCCATGTTCAGCCCGCCCTTGACCAGGTTGAAGGGGAGGAAGACCGTGGGCAGCATGCCCGCCACGACGGAGCGGTCCATGTGCATGTAGATGGGGGTGATCAGGTAGTTCCACAGGAGCATAGTGACCGTCAGGGCGATGATGCCCACCGTCAGGCCGATGACCGCGCCCTTCCGGGTGCGCATCTTTTGGTAGATGAAGGCGGCGGGGCAGGCGAAAGCGCAGGCCGCCAGCAGGTTCATGATACAGCCGATGATCCCCGTGTCGCTGACGGTGAACATCTCGATAAAGGCCACCACGATGGAGATGATCGCGGCGGACAGGGGACCGAAGAGGAAGCCGCCGATGGCGATGACGGTGCCTTTGATCTCCATTTGCAGGAAGCCGGAGACCTTGGGCAGCATGTTGCTGATGAGCATGGCCAGATAGGTCAGGGCCACCAGCATGGCCAGGGAGGTGACGGTCCTGACGGTGACCCGGGGACGGGCGGCGGGGATGGCGGCGGTGTTGGGCTCGTAGTTGGACATAAGAAAACACTCCTTCACAAACTTGAAAACACCCTGGATGCTTTGACTCCTCCAAGGTGAACAAGCAGCAAAGGAGCGCGCCGAAAGGCGCGGCCCGAGCCGCACTCATCTTCTTCCATCCAGACTGTGACTGTTGGTCCCGGAGTCTCACCGGGTCAGCGGAGGCCATGCGTGGGGGAACGGCCTCCGGTCGCGGACTGTACCGCCAGTGGGGGATCTCACCCCGCCCTGAAGACAAAGTATTCAGTTCTGTTTCCTGAGGCTAGTATACGACAGTCCCGGGGAAAATGCAACCCCTAATTTCCACTTTTCAAAACAGAACGGATGTGCTATCATAAGGCCATCGAGACTGGGGAAGGAGGGGGCACCGTGGACCGCGTGATCCTCCACTGCGACCTGAACAGCTTTTACGCCTCCGTAGAGCTGCTGAGCCATCCGGAGCTGAGGGGATCGCCCGTGGCCGTCTGCGGCGACCCCTCCTCCCGCCGCGGCATCATCCTGGCGAAGAACGAGCCTGCCAAGCGCTGCGGCGTCCAGACGGCGGAGACCATCTGGCAGGCGAGGAAGAAATGCCCGGAGCTGATCCTGCTCCCGCCCCACCGGGGGCTGTACCGGGAGTACTCCCGGAAGGTCAACGCCATCTACGACGAGTACACCGACCTGGTGGAGCCCTTCGGCATCGACGAGAGCTGGCTGGACGTGACCCACACCCTCCACCTCTTCGGCATGGACGGCCGGGCCCTGGCGGATACCCTCCGGCGGAGGGTGGAACGGGAGCTGGGGCTGACCCTCTCCGTGGGGGTCTCCTTCAACAAGGTCTTCGCCAAGCTGGGCAGCGACTACAAAAAGCCCGACGCCACCACCGTCATCTCCCGGGAGGATTGGAGGGACATCGTCTGGCCCCTCCCGGCGGGGGACATGCTCTACGTGGGCGGCGCGGCCAGGAAGCTCCTGGGGCAGTACGGCGTGACCACCATCGGGGAGCTGGCCGCCTGCCGCCGGCAGATGCTGGAGGACCTGATGGGCAAGCTGGGGGGCCAGCTCCACGACTACGCCAACGGCCTGGACCGGGACCCGGTCCGGGCCCGGCATGAGGCGGAGCCGGTGAAGTCCGTGGGCAGCGGCACGACCTTCTCCAAGGACCTGACCACCCGGGCCCAGGCGGCGGCGGGGATCGGCGTTTTGTCCGATCTCGTGGCCAGCCGCCTCCGCCGGGCGGGGCTCTACGCCGGGGGCGTCCATGTCACCCTGCGGGACCCGGCGTTCCGCGACCGCTCCCGCCAGCGGCAGCTGGCCTCGCCGACGCGCCTGATCCGGGACATCTCCGCCGCCGCGCTGGAGCTGACGGAGGAGCTGTGGAAGCCGCCGGCCCCCATCCGGGCCCTGACCGTCACCGCGATCCACCTGACGCCGGAGGGGGAGACCTATGAACAGGCGGACCTCTTCGCCGCCGGGGAGGCGGACCGGGAGCGCCGGGAGCGGCTGGAGGACGCGGTGGACGGCATCCGGCGGAAGTACGGCAGCGCCTCCATCGCCTTCGGCACGGCCAGGCCGGAGGACGAGGAGGAGCGGGGGAGCTTCCGGAGGGGCGGCTAGGATCCCCAAGGATGCGGAGGGGGCCCCGGCGGTCCGGGGGGCGGCTGGGGCGCGGCGGCCGTCTCTCAGTCCCGGTCGATGTGGTTCTGGATCCGCTGCATGATCATCTCCAGGGCCACCAGGTTGTGCCCGCCCTCCAGGACGATGATGTCGGCGTACTTCCGGGAGGGCTCCACGTACTGCTCGTGCATGGGCTTCACCGTGGTCAGGTACTGGCTCACCACGGACCGAAGGGTCCGGCCCCGCTCCTCCACGTCCCGGAGGGCCCGGCGGAGGATGCGCTCGTCCGCGTCGGTCTCCACGAAGATCTTGATGTCGAACATCTCCCGGAGCACCGGGTCCTGGAAGATCAGGATGCCCTCCACGATCAGCACCTTGGTGGGGAAGATCTCCGTGGTCTGGTCCGTGCGGTTGTGGTCCACGTAGGAGTAGACGGGGCACTGGATGGACCGGCCCTCCTTCAGCTCCCGGAGGTGCCGGATGAGCAGGTCCGTGTCGAAGGCGTCCGGGTGGTCGTAGTTCTGGAGGGCCCGCTCCTCATAGGTCTTGCCCTCCTGGCGTTTGTAGTAGCTGTCATGTCCGATGACGGTGACGTCGGGGCCGAAATGATCTTTCAGGTGCCGGGTCAGGGTGGTCTTGCCGGAGCCGGTGCCCCCGGCGATGCCGATGACGATGGCGCTCATACGATGTACCTCCCGCTGATTCGATCTTGTCCGCTGATATCCATTATATGGCTCCCGCGCGAAAAAGCAAGGAGGACCCAGAAAATTCACAAATTTTGGCGGGCCCGCACTTGACGGCGGAAGGGAAGATCGCTATGATATAAGACACGGCTGTACTGAAAGCGACACGCTTTTTCATGATTCGATCACTTGGGAGGACCGATATGGCAATGAAGCGCTGCCCCGTCTGCGGGGAGAGATATTCCGACACCTATAAGAACTGCCCGTTCTGCGAGGAGGACGAATTCTGGGAGGAGGAACAGCAGGAGCCTGCCCGCCGCCCCATCCTCCGGGAGGGCGTGCGGAGCTCGGGCCGGGGCGGCAGGAGCTCTTACGGCATCGTGACGCCGATCTTGATCGTGCTGATCGTGCTGATGACGGCGTTGCTGGTCTACCTGCTCTACGGCGATAAGATCGCCGATAAATTTGCCAAGGACCCCGCCGACGACACCGGCAAGACGGACGTCACGGCGCCGGTCGAGCCTCCCGCCGGGCCCGGGAGCGTGCCCGGCGATGACGCCGGCGGCACGGCAGATCCGGCGGCCGGGGACCCGGAGGGCGAAGATCCGGAGGGCGGCGCCGGGTCCGGCAGTATGCCGGAAGGCAGCGGCGGCGCCGGCGGGAACGCCGGGGACGCCGGGATCTCCTCCGGCGGCGGGACCAGCGGCGGCATGAGCTATGCCTCCGCGGCGGCCCTGCCCGGCGGGCTGACCCTGAGCAGCACGGACTTCACCCGGTCGGTCTCCGCGGGCGATGTGAAGCTGCGGGTCTCCGGCGGCACCGGCACGTACACCTGGATCAGCGAGGATACCTCCATCGCCTCCGTGGCCAGCGACGGCACGGTCACTCCCGTGTCCAAGGGCACCACCAACGTGGTGGTCACGGACGGGACCAAGAAGGCCGTCTGCATCGTCCGGGTCACCGGCGGCTCCGCCCCCGCGCCCAGCACCGGCAGCGGCGGGAGCACCGGGACCTCGTCCCCCGCGCCGTCTTCCGGCGGCGGCTCGCTGAAGACGGGCAAGGCCGTGGTCGTCAACGGCGGCAACGGCGTCCGGGTCCGCTCCGGCCCCGGCACGGACCATGACATCCTGGCGACCGTCCCCAACGGCGGCTCCGTCCAGATCGTGGCCAGCGCGGGGAACGACTGGTATGAGATCACCTTCGTGGCCAGCGGCGGCGTGACCACCAGCGGCTATATGAAGGGCGAGTTCCTGGCCAACGCCTGACGCCCCTCTCGGACCTGAGGATCGGATATCCCCGGATGCACCGTGTGTGTCCGGGGATATTTTGTTGCGCGGCGGCGGGATCTGTGTTATCATATCCTTTGTATCGACCTATGACGAAGGAGCATCGCTTTATGACGACCCAGGACTTCCGGCAAAAGTCTGCCCTGCAGATCTTCCTCTCCTATTTCAGGCCCCACCGGCGGCTGTTCATCATGGATCTTGGCTGCGCGCTGATGATCTCCCTCATCGACCTGGCCTTCCCGGCGGTGTCCCGCTGGTGCATGTACGAGCTGCTGCCCAAAAGCGCCTACAGGACCTTCTTCGCGGTGATGGCGGTGGTCTTCGCCGCCTTCGTCCTCCGGTCCATGCTGACCTACGTCATCTGTTACTGGGGCCACACCTTCGGCATCTGCGTCGAGGCGGACATCCGCCACGACCTGTTCCGCCACATGCAGGAGCTGAGCTTCGATTACTACGACAAGAACCGCACCGGCCAGCTCATGAGCCGCCTGACGGCGGACCTCTTCGACATCACGGAGCTGGCCCACCACGGGCCGGAGGACATCTTCATCTCCGGCGTCACCATCGTGGGCTCCCTGATCGTCATGTTCACGATCCAGTGGCGGCTGGCCCTGGTCATCGCCTGCATCGTGCCGGTCTTCTTCGCCGTGGTCTGGTCCTGCCGGAGGTCCATGAGCGCCGCCTCCGCCGCCGTGAAGCAGAAGACCGCCGTCATCAACTCCGACATCGAGTCCGGCCTCTCCGGCATCCGCACCGCGAAGGCCTTCGCCAACGAGGGGGCGGAGCTGAGGAAGTTCGACAGCTCCAACGCCACCTTCAAGACCTCCAAGCGGGCCTTCCACAAGGCCATGGGCCGCTTCAACGCCTCGATGGAGTTCTTCATGTGCATCCTCTCCGCCGCCGTCATCGCCGCCGGGGGCCTGCTGATCATGGAGGGGGAGATGAACGTCATCGACCTGACCACGTTCAGCTTCTACATCACCGCCTTCGTCACCCCGGTGCGCAAGCTCTCCAACTTTGCCGAGCTCTTCGCCAACGGCACGGCGGGCCTGGGCCGCTTCATCGAGATCATGCGGGAGGAGCCCGCCCTCCGGGACGCCCCCGGCGCTAAGGTCCTGGACCGGGTGGAGGGGCGCATCGACGTGGACCATGTCAGCTTCGCCTACCAGGGGGACCTGGCGGTGCTGCGGGACGTGGACCTCCACATCCGCCCCGGCGAGACCCTGGCGGTGGTGGGGCCCTCCGGCGGAGGGAAGTCCACGCTGTGCCAGCTCATCCCCCGGTTCTACGACGTCACCGAGGGGGCCGTCCGCCTGGACGGCTGCGACGTGCGGCAGGTGACCCAGGAGTCCCTGCGGCGGAACGTGGGCGTCGTGCAGCAGGACGTGTTCCTCTTCGCCGCCAGCATCCTGGAGAACATCCGTTACGGCCGCCCCGGGGCCACCGAGGAGGAGGTCGCCCGGGCCGCGCGTCTGGCGGAGATCTATGACGACATCGTGGCGATGCCCGACGGGTTCGATACCTACGTGGGGGAGCGGGGCGTGCTCCTCTCCGGCGGGCAGAAGCAGCGCATCTCCATCGCCCGCATCTTCCTGAAAGATCCCCCGGTCCTGATCCTGGACGAGGCCACGTCGGCGCTGGACAGCGTGACGGAGGCCAAGCTCCAGGAGGCGTTCGACAAGCTGTCCCGGGGCCGGACCACCATCATCATCGCCCACCGGCTCTCCACCGTCCGGAACGCGGACCGCATCGCCGTCGTAGAGGACGGGCGCATCGTCGAGCTGGGGGGCCACGAGGAGCTGATGGCCAGGGACGGGGCCTACGCCGCCCTGGTCCGCACCCAGGAGCTGCGCCATGGATAAGGGCGCGCTGCTGGACCGCCTGGGCCTTGCCGGGGAGGACCGGCTGGCCCTGGCGAAGGTCCTGGACAGGGCGGAGCGGGCTGCGGCCCGGGACATCCCCGCCGCCACGGACTTCCTCAGCCCCCAGCAGCAGGCGCAGGCCCTGGACCTGCTGCGCCTGGCGGGCGTCCGCGAGACGGGGTACGTCCTCCAGGGCGGCTATGAGGGGGCGGAGCGGAAGATCCTCCTCTTCCTGCCGGACTGGCTGGAGGCGGAGGGGGCGGAGAGCCCCATCCGGTGCCTCCGGGCCTCCTGGCAGGGGCCCGCCTCCTCCCGCAAAGACGGGGGCCTGACTCACCGGGACCTTTTGGGGAGCCTGATGGGCCTGGGGATCGTCCGGGAGAAGGTGGGGGACATCCTCGTCGGCCCGGACAGCGCCGATGTGCTGGTGCTGGAGAGCGTCGCGGGGGCCCTCCTGCAGAGCTGGACCTCCGCCGGGCGGATGAAGCTCCGGGTCTCGGCCGTCGAGCCGGACGGCCTCCACATCCCGGCGCCGGTGCGGAAGGAGGTCCGGGACACCGTGTCTTCCCTGCGGCTGGACGCCGTGGCGGCGTCGGGCTTCCGGCTGGCGCGGGGCAAGGCCGCCGCCCTCATCGGGAGCGGGAAGGTGCAGCTGAACTGGCGGGAGTGCGTGAAGCCGGACAAGCTGCTGGAGGCGGGGGACGTGGTGTCCGCCCGGGGCTTTGGGAAGTTCGAGCTCAGCGAGGTGGGGGGCCTGACCCGGAAGGGGCGGATCTCCATCGTGCTGCAGGTCTATGTTTGAAGAACGGCGGGCGCGGGCACCGTATGTAAGATATGGAGGGCTTTGGGATGCTGAGATATGAGTTCGAGACGATCGCCGCCGACAGGGGCTTTTTCGTGGGGAAGACCTTAGATCACCGGGAAGCCATCCTCCGCCGTGCGGCGGAGGGCTGGCGCTACGCCGGGTGGATCCCCACCCAGCAGATGAACGGCAGCGTCCTGGAGATCGACCTGGTATTCGAGCGGGGAACGGAGGGGGAAGAGGCATGAAGCAGGAGCAGATCGACCGCATCAACGAGCTGGCCCGGAAAGCCCGGTCCGTGGGCCTGACCCCGGACGAGGAGAAGGAGCGGGCCGTCCTCCGCCAGGCCTACATCGACGCGGTGCTGGGGGACTTGAAGAGCCAGCTGGACAACACCTACATCGTGGACGAGCAGGGCAACAAACGGAAGCTGAAAGAGGAAGAGGGCTGAACCATGGCAAACAAGGATCGGAGGTCCGAAGAGGACTGGAGCTGGATGCTGATCGTCCTGGCGTTCATCTTCGTGTGGCCCGTGGGCCTGCTGCTGCTGTTCAGCAAGCTCTTCGGCAGCGACGAGAAGAGGCCCGCCCAGGAGGCCCCGCCCCTCCGGGAGGACGCGGGACAGGCCCGCGGGCAGGCCCAGCCGCGCCAGCAGGCCAAGGCGGTCAAGGCGGTGAAGAAGGTCACCAAGTCCCCCGCGACGAAGCGGTCCACCGCCCGGTGGCTGAAGCTGCTGGGGGCGATACTGGCGGTCATCGGCTGTCTTGCTATGGGCGACGCTTTCAGCGCGGCGCTGATATACGGCTGGCTCCAGGACTTCTGGTGGGTGGAGGACTTCCTGAGCGGGCTGGCCTTCGCCGCCGGAGGCGGGGCCATGCTGTTCAAGGGCCTCTCCATGGACCGGCAGCTGAAACGCTTCTCCAAGTACCTCCTGGTCATGGGCGACCGGGAGGCGGTGCCCATCGACGAGCTGGCCCGGACCCTGGGCTACTCCGAGCGGCGGGTGGAGAAGGACCTGGAGAAGATGATCGACAAGGGCTACTTCGGCGGGAAGGCTTACCTCAACGTGGAGCTGGGCTATCTGTTCCGCTCCAGCGGCGCGGGGGAGGCGTTCCGCCAGCGGTTCGAGGAGGCCGTCCAGGAGGAGGCGGAGGCCGCGTCCCCGCCCCCGAAAGAGGCGGAGGAGGGCTATTCCGGCATCCTCCGGAACATCCGCCGGGCCAACGACCAGATCGCGGACCCCGTCCTCTCCGCCAAGATCGACCGGCTGGAGGAGATCGCCGCCAAGATCTTCCGGGCGGTGGAGGAGGACCCGAGGAAGGCGGGCCGCATCGACACCTTCCTGAACTACTACCTGCCCACCACGCAGAAGCTGCTGGACTCCTACGCCACGTTCGAGGCCGCCGGGGTGGAGGGGGAGAACCTCCGCCAGGCGAAGCAGCGCATCGAGACGACGATGGACTCCATCGTCAAGGGCTTCGAGCACCAGCTGGACGAGCTGTACAAGGCGGACGCCATGGACGTGGACTCGGACATCCGGGTGATGGAGCACATGCTCCGCCGGGACACCGGCAGCGCCGAGCAGGACTTCGGCCTGGGGGGCTCCGCCGTCCAAAGAGGAGAGGAGTGAGGTACGGCCCGGTCCGCCCTGGACCGGGCTGTTTCCCGGGGATGTAAACCCGCAGTTAGCAGGAAGGATGTCTGCGGTTGGTGGCAAATGCCCCGCCGGGCCTGCTATCATTGGACCCACGAAGGAGGGATGCCCCATGACCACCGGCCGGCGCGTGGCCCGGAAGCGGAAGGAGCTCGGCCTCTCCCAGGAGGCCCTGGGGGAGAAGCTGGGCGTGTCCCGGCAGTCCATCTATAAGTGGGAGTCCGACGGCGCCCTGCCGGAGGTGGAGAAGCTGGTGGCCCTGAGCCGCCTGTTCGGCGTGTCCGTAGGGTGGCTGCTGGGCGTGGAGGAGGGACCGTCCCCGGGAGGGGGGGAGCTGACGGAGGCGCAGATGAAAATGGTGGAGGAGCTGGCCGCCCGGTACGCGCCCAAGCCCCAGCTGTCCTCCGGGCGGCTGGCGGCGGTGAAGATCTCGGTGGTGGCGGAGGCGGTGTGCCTGTGCATGATCCTCCTCGGGTTTTACTGGAAGCTGGAGGACCTGAGCCGGAGC
Organism: uncultured Oscillibacter sp.; assembly: GCF_910584465.1. GTDB lineage: Bacteria > Bacillota > Clostridia > Oscillospirales > Oscillospiraceae > Oscillibacter. The sequence continues at coordinate 17,897 of NZ_CAJUBK010000013.1, read as the reverse complement.
TATGACCGTCTGCAGGCGTCCATCGGCCAGGTGCAGACCGATGTGGACGGGCAGATCGGCAGCATCTCCCGCCGGGTGGAGGAGATCTTGAAGGCCCAGAACGGCGTCACCGCCGATCACGGCACGTCCTTGCAGCGCGTGAACCTGGCCGGGAACCGCGCGAAGTTCTCGGTCTACGCCGTGCCGAAGACCTTCGTGGAGGGGATGCGGGCGGAGTTCTATGCCGGGGACCGCGACCAGAGAGTCGGCACCTACGGGGCCGGGCAGTCGTTCGATGCCGAGCTGTACTGCGGATTGGAGGAGACGATCGTCCTCAGCGTGGACTTCGTCTACCCGGACGAGACCCGCCAGACCCAGATCCTGGACACCTACCGGGGCCTGTACGGCCGGACCTTCCCGGCGGCGCGGGCGGACTACGCCCTGGCCTTCCATGAGGTCCGGGACGGTAAGATTGCGCTGGAGGACGATGCGTGGGGCTTCCTGGACTGCGACCCAAGCTCGATGCCGGACGCGCTCAGCACCGTCCCGGCGGCGGAGGCGGAGGCCGTGCGGGTGGGCCTGTTCAAAAACAAAAAGCTGGTGGAGTGGGCGGTCTTCGTCCCGTCGCCGGGCGTGGTGGAGGAGGAGACGGACGTCCTCACCGGAGAGCAGTGGGAGGCTGTGGACGGCCTCAAGCAGAAGGACGCGGACGGCAACAGGAGCCGGGAGCTCCTCACCTTCTATTTCCCGGCCCGGGAGGTCCCGGTGGAGGCCGGGGACGCGCTCCAGACGGCGGTGGTCATCCGGGACGTCTACGGCCGGACGGCGGTCCGGGCCGGCACGGCCTTCGGCCTGGACGAGGGCTGGAGCGAGCTGCACCCCCTGGAGCAGGACGCCTCGGACACCTGCCCCGATGAGTGGATGCTGGCGGACGGGTCCCCGATCTCGTCGTACATCGCGCCATAGGGCCGTGTGGGCCGTTGAAGGAGGACCAAGCCCCGCCTCTTTTTAGAGGCGGGGCTTGGTCCCATACGGCCGAGAAAGAGGAGGCCCGGTCCAACGGGGAGGGAGGACGTGCGCGGGAGGCCCTTCCCGGGCCTCCCGCGCACGTCAGATCCGGGGGCGTTCAAGATCTTTTGAGGGTCCTGAAAACCGGCTCATCCGGCGGAGAAGACCTTCCTCCCCTCGCTCCAGACCGCCCGGACGGCGTCCCTCTGCCGCCGGTAGACGCAGCGCTCCAGCCGCTCCGCCGCCGTCATCGCGTGGGGCTGGGGGAGGGCGCTGTCGTCCAGCACGACGGCGTGGAGGGCGTTCCCGGGGGCGAAGCCCGGCCGTTCCCCGAAGAACGCCGCCCCGGCGGAGGTCCCCAGGTACCACGCCTCCGGGACCGTGAGGTGGGCCGTCTCCCAGCCGTCCAGGATCCGCCGGGCCTTGGAGGCCCGGATGGCCGCCGCCGTGACGTCGAACATGCTCAGGTGGTCGCCTCCGGCGATGTCGCTGCCCAAGGCCACCTTCAGCCCCTCGTCCAGCATCGCCCGCACCGGAGCCACGCCGGAGCAGAGGTCCTGGTTGGAGTCCGCGCAGTGGACCACCGTCACCCCGGCGTCCTTCATGGCGCAGCGCTCCCGTTCGTCGGACCAGACGCAGTGGGCCATCAGGGTCCGGCTGTTCCAGAGGCCGTACTTCGCGTAGGTCTCCCAATACTGCTCACAGTCCGGGTGGAGCTCCCGCACCCAGGCCCCCTCGCTGGTGTTCTCCGACAGGTGGGACTGGATGGGCAGGTCCCGCTCCTGCGCCAGCTCCCCCAGGAACTCCATCAGCCCGTCCGTGCAGGAGGGGGTGAAGCGGGGGGTGACGATGGGCTTGACGCAACGGAAGCCCTGGCACTCCTCCAGCCAGCGGAGGGTCTCCCGCTTGGACTCCTCCGTGCCCTCCTGGAGGGCGGGGATGCCGTTGCGGTCCATGTTCACCTTCCCGACGTACCCCGTGACCCCGGCCCGCTCCAGCTCCTCCATCAAGATCAGCGTGGCCTCCCGGTGGAGGGAGGAGAACATGCAGACCCGGGTGGTGCCGTTTTCGATGAGCTCCCGGGCCAGCCGGCGGTAGACCGTCCGGGCGTACTCCGGGTCGGCGAACCGGGCCTCGGCGGGGAAGGTGTAGGTGTCCAGCCACTCCAGGAGCGGCAGGTCCATGCCGCAGCCCAGCATGGGATACTGCGGCGCGTGGAGGTGGAGGTCCGCGAAGGACTGCAGGATCAGCGCGTCCCCCCAGTCCTCCACGGCGGCCCCGGCGTACCGCTCCGGCAGGACGGGGAAGACGCCGGCGATCCGCCCCTCCTCGGCCACGAGGAAGCCGCCCTCCGTGATCTCCAGGCGCCCCAGGGCCGGGGCGGAGACGATGGTGCCCTTCAAGATCGTGATCGACATGACGATGGCTCCTTTTCAAGTTTGCCGATACAAAAACAAAAAGGACATCTGCGCGGGCAGGGGGACGCTCCCCCCTTTCCGTACAGACACCCATAGCAGAGCCTTCGGCGGCCCCGTAGAAACGCCCGCGCCATACAGCGGGCCTATATGAGTCCCTTCACCTCGTATCGGATCGCCTCCAGTATACCACGCCCCGCGGGGGAAAGCAAGCACCACTTCTGACCTCTCCGCTTATACTGGCATACGGTCGCTCCGGGGCCCTTGGGCCCGGAGGCCCGAATCAAGACAGAAGGCGTTGATGGATATGATGCGGTCTCTTGGCTGGGCCGCCCTGGGCACGGGCTTCACGTTCCTGATGACCACCCTGGGCGCCGCCATGGTGTTTTTCCTCTCCGGGGAGCCGAGGCCCCGGTTCCAAAAAGCGATGCTGGGCTTTGCCGCCGGGGTGATGACGGCGGCCTCCGTGTGGAGCCTGCTGCTCCCCGCCATCGAGCAGACGGCGGAGGAGGGGCGCGTCCCCGGCTGGCTCCCGGCGGCGGCGGGGATGCTGCTGGGGGTCGTGTTCCTGGCGGCGCTGGACGCGCTGCTGCCCCGCCTGCGGCGGGGGAAGGAGGTCTGTGACGCGTGGCGGCAGAACACGCTGCTGATGACGGCCATCACCCTACATAACGTGCCGGAGGGCATGGCGGTGGGCCTGGCCTTCGCCCTGGCGGCCGGCGGCGAGGGGGCCGTCGGGGCCATGGCGCTGGCCCTGGGCATCGGCATCCAGAACTTCCCCGAGGGGGCGGCGGTGGCCCTGCCCCTGCGGCAGGAGGGCCAGGGGCGGCTGAAAGCCTTCAGCGGCGGGATGCTGTCCGGGGCGGTGGAGCCGGTCTTCGGCATCCTGGTGGTGCTGATCGCCGCCTGGGCCCACCCGCTGATGCCCTGGCTTTTGAGCTTCGCCGCGGGGGCGATGCTGTATGTCGTGGTGGAGGAGCTGGTGCCCCAGGCCCACAGCCGGGCCGGGACCTGCGGGTTCGTGGGGGGCTTCCTCATCATGATGGTGCTGGATGTGGCCCTGGGATGAGGGGACTGCCGCGTTAGAGTGTCGAACAAGGAGCGTGGACCACACCGACGGGAAGGAGGAGCGTTACGAGAGGGACCCAGGAGGGGTCCCTTTCGTTTTCAATAAAAAAGTTTTCAGGACTTTCAAAAAAGTCCTGAAAACTTGCTCAGCCTGTCGAAAAGACGTTTTCGACAGGCTGAGACGCGGCAGTCGGGGGACTGCCGCGTCTTGCCTATCCATCATGTGAGGACGATCGAAAGCGGCCTCGGCAGGAAGCGGACGCGTGGTCCGTGACCTGTATGCCATCATTCTGAGGGAAGGGCTTCCACATACTGTTCCAGGATGAATTCGATCTGTTTAGCGGTTGAACGCTTGCTTTTCGCTGCTTCTATTTTGATCTTTTCTAACAATTCAGAATTGATGCGCATGGTGAAACGTGTCTGGTCGTCCTTGGTATAGATATCGTGATCTTTCATGTCGGGGACCTCCCTTTGATGTCATTATGACATCATGAAGGAAAAAAGTAAAGGCATCTTATTGACACCAAAAAGAAGACGTGATATCATGAGCGAAAAGGCGGTGTCAATAATATGACAAAAGGTGCTGGGAGCTTTGCGGTCTTGAGGTGAAAACATGAGATTTGAATTGAGACAGCCACCTGCCGGGGAAAAGGCTGTCTATAAAACATTATATATCAAATGCTCCCTTGCTGAGCGCATAAATGAGATCGCCGTGAAAAATGAGACCAGCTTCAATAACGTAGTGATCTCCATGATCGAAAGCTGGTTGAAAGAAGAGCAGGATACACGATAGATGAAACGGCAAACGATACAAAACCAAACGGCACCCGTGGCCCATCTTCCTTCCTCAGGTCTTCGCCTGGATCTGCGCCCCGCACTTGGGGCAGGTGATGACGATCTTCCCCTTGCCCACCGGGACCCGGCAGATGGTCCTGCACTGTCTGCAGGTGAAATACTTGTGCTCCTTGTCGGCGTGACGGGCCTTGGCCCCGGCGTTCCGGTTCTTCATGCCGCAGTACCAGTTCACCCACTTCTGGTTCTCCGTCCGGCGCCGGTACAGGTCCTTGGAGAACATGCGGAAGAAGATGATGAGCATCAGGGAGAACAGCACCGCCTCCAGGACCCGGGCCGCCAGCCCCCAGCGCAGGAGGCCGCACACGATCTCCGCGATCCACAGGGCCAGGTAGCCCCGGAAAAGCGCCTGGTTCAGCTGATCCCATCCGTTCCGTCCGTACATGAAGCGGGCGAACGCGCCGCCGATCTTTTGGAAAAAACCCATATGCTCGAACTCCTTTGCCGGTCCTGTCGTTTTTTGTTACCCTACATTCTACTCTCGACCGGGCGGACAAACAACCGGTTTGGGCGCGAATTTACAAAATGGTCATTTATTTTCCATGGAGGCTGTGCTATATTTTAGTGTTGTTATAAAATATGAAGAAGGAAGTGCATCGAACATCATGGCAAAGAAGCAGTTCAAAGCGGAATCCAAGCGGCTCCTGGATCTGATGATCAACTCCATCTACACCCACAAGGAGATCTTTCTCCGGGAGATCGTCTCCAACGCCAGCGACGCCTGCGACAAGCTGTGCTACCAGGCCCTCACCGACGACGCGGTGGGCATGGACCGGGGGGACTTCAAGATCGAGATCGCCGTGGATAAGGACGCGCGGACCCTAACCGTCTCCGACAACGGCGTGGGCATGGACAAGGAGGATCTGGAGAACAACCTGGGCGTCATCGCCTCCTCCGGCTCCTACAAGTTCAAGCAGGAGCTGGGCGACGACGCCAAGGACACCGACGTCATCGGCCAGTTCGGCGTGGGCTTCTACTCCGCCTTCATGGTCTCGGACCACATCACCGTGGTGACGAGGAAGTACGGGGCGGAGAGCGCCTACATGTGGCAGTCCTCCGGCGCCGACGGGTATTCCGTCACCGAGTGCGAGAAGGAGACCGTGGGCACCGACATCATCATGCACATCAAGCCGGACACGGACGACGAGAAGTACGGCGAGTTCTTAGAGGGCTGGAGGCTCCAGGAGCTGGTGCGGAAATACTCCGACTACATCCGCTTCCCCATCCGCATGGAGGTCTCCAAGACCCGGAAGAAGGAGGGCTCCCCCGAGGAGGAGCCGGAGTATGAGACCTATACGGAGGTCGAGACCCTGAACTCCATGGTCCCCATCTGGCAGAGGGCCAAGAGCGAGGTCACGGCGGAGGAGTACGACAAGTTCTACCGGGACAAGTTCCGCGACTATACCGACCCTCAGCGGGTGATCCCCGTCTCCGTGGAGGGCAGCGTCACCTATAAGGCGCTGCTGTTCGTCCCCGGCGCGGCGCCCTTCGACTACTATACCAAGGACTATGAGAAGGGCCTCCAGCTCTATTCCAACGGCGTGCTCATCATGGACAAGTGCGCGGACCTCCTGCCGGAGCACTTCCGTTTCGTCCGGGGCGTGGTGGACTCTCCGGACCTGAGCCTGAACATCTCCCGGGAGCTGCTCCAGCACGACCGCCAGCTCAAGGTCATCGCCGCGAACCTGGAGAAGAAGATCAAGGCGGACCTGAGCAAGTACCTCTCCGAGGACCGGGAGGGCTATGCCCAGAAGTTCTGGAAAAACTTTGGCCGCCAGATCAAATACGGCGTGGTGAACGAGTATGGCCGGCACAAGGACCTGCTCCAGGATCTGCTGCTGTTCTGGTCTTCCACGGAGAAGAGGCTCGTCACCCTGGACGAGTACGTCTCCCGGATGAAGGAGGACCAGAAGTACCTCTACTACGCCGCCGGCGAGACGCCGGACAAGATCGACAAGCTCCCCCAGACCGAGGGCCTGCGGGACGCGGGGACGGAGATCCTCTACTTCACCGAGGAGGTGGACGAGTTCTGCGCCCAGACCATCCGGACATACAAGGACAAGGAGTTCCGCTCCGTCCTGGACCAGGAGATCGAGGAAGGGGCGGAGAAGAAGGCCGAAGAAGCCGCCGAGGCCCACAAGGAGACCTTCGCCTTCGTGAAGGAGGCCCTGGGGGACAAGGTGAAGGAGGTCCGGGCCTCCGCCCGGCTGAAGTCCCACCCCGTCTGCCTCACTGCCGGGGAGGGCCTGAGCTTCGAGATGGAGAAGTATTTCCAGACGGTCCAGCCCGACGCCGCCATCAAGGCGGAGCGCATCCTGGAGCTGAACGTGGAGCACCCGGTGTTCCGGGCCCTGGAGGCCGCCGTGGCGGCGGATGCGGAGAAGGCGAAGGACTATGCCGCGCTGCTGTATGCCCAGGCCCTGCTGATCGCGGGACTGCCCCTGGAGGATCCCGCCGGCTATACCGACCTGGTGTGCGGTCTGATGAAGTGACCGAGATGAGACAGGACCCGGCTCCGGCCGGGTCCTCCGGCTGTCGAAAAGGGCGGAGCGTCCCTTGACAGGCGGGACGGTCTGTGTTATGCTCAGATAGTTCTCAAAAGAACAGTTTAAAAAAGAACGAAAGAGGGCGGCCCATGATCACCATCTCCCAGCTCACCCGTCTGCCCCAGAGGTTCCGCAGATACTATGACCGCCGGTTCCTCCCCCTGCTGGAGCGGACGGGCCTGTCCATGCGGGAGGTCCACGTCCTCCTCTTCCTGGCGAACCATCCCGGCCAGGACACCGCCCGGGACGTGGCGGAGCTCCGGGGCCTGGCGAAATCCCAGGTCTCCCAGGCCGTGGAGGTGCTGACGGGCCGGGGCATCCTGGCCCGGCGGGCCGACGGGGAGGACCGCCGGATCGTCCACCTGGACATCACGGAGGCGGGCCGCCCCCTGGCCCGGGAGGCCCAGGCCATCCAGGCCGCCTGCGGGCGGCGCCTGCTGGCGGGCCTGTCGGAGGAGGAACAGGCCGTGTTCCTGGACCTGCTGGAGCGGGTCCTCCGGGAGACGGAGGCACTGACATGAAAAAGGAGCGATCGAAATGGACCGAAAGCGCGTAGACCTGGGCAGCGGCCCGGTGGGGAAGCTGCTGCTCTCCCTGGCCCTGCCCACCATCACCTCCCAGGTGGTGAACATGCTGTACAACCTGGTGGACCGGGTCTATATCGGCCACATGCAGCCCGTGGACACCGTGGGGGCCCTGGCCCTCACCGGCGTGGGGGTCTGCCTGCCGGTGATCATGATCATCTCCGCCTTCGCGGCGCTGGTGGGCATGGGCGGCGCGCCCAGGGCCTCCATCCAGGAGGGCCGGGGGGATCTGGAGGGCTCCCAGGAGATCATGGGCAACAGCTTCACCCTGCTGATCGCCTCCTCCGCCGTGCTGACGGTGGTCTTCCAGGGCTTCGCGGAGCCCCTGCTGCGGACCTTCGGGGCCAGCGGGAACACCATCGGCTACGCCCTGGACTACATGAAGATCTATTCCTTGGGCACCCTCTTCGTCCAGGTGACCCTGGGCATGAACGCCTATATCACCGCCCAGGGCTTCACCACCGTCAGCATGAAGACCGTCCTCATCGGCGCGGGGCTGAACACGGTGCTGGACCCGATCTTCATCTTCGGCCTGGGCCTGGGCGTCCGGGGCGCGGCCCTGGCGACGATCCTCTCCCAGGCGGTCTCCGCCGCTTGGGTGCTCCGCTTCCTCACCGGGCCCCAGACCAAGTGGCGGCTCCGCAGGGCGGACCTCCGGCTCCGGCCCAAGGTGTTCCTGCCCTCCCTGGCCCTGGGCCTGTCGCCCTTCATCATGCAGTCCACGGAGAGCCTCATCGCCGTGTGCTTCAACTCCTCGCTGCTGAGATACGGCGGGGACGTGGCGGTGGGGGCCATGACGGTGCTGACCAGCATGATGCAGTTCGCCATGATGCCCCTCCAGGGCCTGAGCCAGGGGGCCCAGCCCATCGTCAGCTATAACTTCGGCGCCCGGGACGCCCGGCGGGTCCGGGACGCGTTCCGGTGCCTGCTGAGGGCCTGCGTCATCTATTCCGCGGTGCTGTGGCTGCTGGTGCAGAGCTTCCCCCGGATGTTCGTGCTGATCTTCAACAACGATCCGGCGCTGGTGGAGTACGCGGCCTGGGCCCTGCGGATCTACATGGGCACCACCTGCCTCTTCGGCATCCAGATCGCCTGCCAGCAGACCTTCGTGGCCCTGGGGAACGCCAAGACGTCGCTGTTCCTGGCGGTGCTGCGGAAGATCATCCTGCTGATCCCCCTGATCTATATCCTGCCGAACTTCTTTGCCGACAAGGCGTTCGCCGTCTTCCTGGCGGAGCCGGTGGCGGACTTCCTGGCGGTGAGCACCACCGCGTCCATGTTCGCCGTCCAGTTCAAGAGGAGCATGGCGGGACTGGAAGAGGATTGAACCACAGCGTACGCCGCCGGGGAGCTCCCCGGCGGCGTTTTTGCGCCGGAAGACGTCGAGACGCGGGGGAGGCCCACACGGTTTTCGTTGTTTTGACTAAAGATTTCTCATCTTCTTTGTGCTAAAATGCAGGTCAGCTGGAATAGACGAAAATATTTCGCAAAAACTACTTGCAATATAAAGTGAAATCGTATAATATAGTATTGAAAACTAGATTAAAAGATATGGACGCTGCAGCGCAGGCTGAGGAGGAGCACTATGGAGGCGGTTTTGACGAAACAGCAGATACAGCGGGCCCGCTTGCGGGCGGTGCGCCGGGCCAGGGTCCAGGCCCGGAACGAGCCTCCCCGGCTGACTTTGGGGGAGGAGGCCTTCAACGCCGCCAGCCACGGCCTGGGGGCCCTGGGCGCGGCGGCGGCGCTGACGCTGCTGCTGGTCCGCTCCGGCGGCGGCAGGGAGGTGCTGGCCTCCTGCGTGTACGGGATCAGCATGGTGCTGATGATGCTGATGAGCTGCGTCTACCACGCCATGCCCGCCGGTTCGAGGGCCAAGCGGGTCTGCCGCAGGTTCGACTATACGTCCATCTACCTGCTGATCGGCGGCACCTTCGCCCCCATCCTGCTGCTCTACCTGGGCGGGACGGCGGGCGTGGTCCTGTTCTGCGTCCAGTGGGCGGTGATCCTCACCGGCGTGGCGATCGTGATGGCCTTCGGCCCCGGCCGCTGGCGGGCGCTGCACTTCACGCTGTACTTCCTCATCGGCTGGAGCGGCCTGGTCTTCCTGCCCCGGATGTACCTGCACAGCCGGACGCTGCTGTGGTTCATCTTCGCCGGCGGGCTGGCCTATACCCTGGGGATGATCCCCTTCGCCGGGAAGAGGAAGTACGATCACTGCATCTGGCATGTCTTCGTCCTGGCAGGAGCGGTCCTGCACTTCGTGGGCATCTATACGCAGATATACCTGGGCCAGTGATGGCCGGGGGATCGGGAGGATGGTGCGGGAGGTCCGGGAAGGGCCTCCCGCACACGCTGTCCCCAGCGATAAGATCCCCGCATCCTTCGGCGGGGAGGCGGCGCGCCGCAGGAGGGGCCGGGAGGGTCCCTCGGCCTGTCGAAAAAGTAGAGGGGACTGCATCGACGGGGAGGAAGAGCGTTACGAGAGGGGCCCGGGAGGTCCCCTCTCCCCATATCCGCATACCCTCCGGCGGGCATAAAGAACATGTTAAAAATACGGGACGATTTGAGAGGGAAAGGAAATGCGTAACCGTTTTCGAGGGCCCGCGTCTTGACATTCCCGGCGGAATGACTATAATCAAACCGTATGATCTTGGCAGTGCGTCCGCCGGCTCGGGCGCACGGGCCACGGAGAGAAGGGATAAGCTGATGAAACGACACAAAAAGGGCTTGGCGCTGTGGCTGGCGGCGGTCGTGCTGCTGCTGACCGGCGCCCTGCTCGCCGGGTCTCCCGGCCGGACGGAGACCGTGAAGGAGGCCATGCGGGACGCGGTGCTCCATGACGTGAACCAGATCGGACTCTTCGGGATCAAGACCGTGGACCCGGGGCTGATCTCCGCGTTCACGGTGACGCTGATCCTGCTGGCCGCCGCCGCATGCATCCGGATCTTCGCGATCCCCAGGTTCCGCTATACGCCGGGGAAGCTCCAGCTCCTGCTGGAGGAGGCCGTCGGCCTGTTCAGCGGCATGGCGCGGGGCAGCAGCCCCCACCGCTGCGGCTTCTTGGGGGCCTACGTCTTTTCCGCCGGGACCTACATCTTCGTGGGGACGCTGTTCGAGCTGCTGGGGCTCCAGGCCGTCACGGTCCACGGACACCCCATCACCCTGCCCGCCCCGCTGTCCGACGTGAACGCCGCCATCGCCATGGGGACGTTCTCCTACCTGGTGATCCTCTCCGGCGGCATCGCCGCGAACGGCGTCCGGGGCATCGGGAAGACCCTCAAGGAGTTCTCCCTGCCCATCTCCATGAGCTTCCGCCTTTTCGGCGCGCTGCTCAGCGGCCTGCTGGTGACGGAGCTGGTGTATTATTACGTGCACCTCAGCTTCGTCCTGCCCGTGATCGTGGGCGTGATGTTCACCCTGCTCCACGCGCTGATCCAGGCTTACGTGCTGACCATGCTGACGGCGCTGTATTACGGCGAGGTGTCCGAGCCCTCCCTGCCGAAGCCGAAGGGGAGCGGACGGCAGCGCGCCTGACAGGGCCCTTCATGATAAACCTATCTCACATATCACATCACATAAACGGAGGTACATCCTGATGAACGAGCTGATGAAGAAACTGCTGATCTTGACGCTGACCGTGCTGGCGTCCCTGATGCTGGCCGTGCCCGCCTTCGCCGCGGGGGAGGACGCCGCGCCCCAGACCGAGGCCCAGACCGAGATCCTGGCCGAGGCCAGCACCGCCAACTGGAAGGCCATCGCCTCCGCCGTGGGCATCGGCATCGCCGCCATGGGCGGCGCGCTGGCCATGGGCATGGCCACCGGCAAGGCGGCGGAGAGCATCGGCCGCCAGCCCGAGGCCGAGGGCAAGATCCGCACCACACTGATGCTGGGCCTGGTGTTCATCGAGACGGCCATCATCTACGCGCTGCTGGCGGTCATCCTGATCATCTTCGTGCTGTAAGGCAGGTGGACGGCGTGAATATCCCCCTGAATGTAGACTGGCAGCAGATACTGCTGCACTGGATGAACCTGGTCATCCTCACCGGCGGGCTGTACCTCCTGCTCTACAAGCCGGTGAAGCAGTTCATGGAGAAGCGGGAGGCCCACTACCGGGAGCTGGACGAACAGGCCGCCCGGAAGCTGGAGGAGGCCGAGGCGCTGAAGGCCTCCTATCAGGCCAAGCTGGACGGGGCGGAGGAGGAGATCCGCCAGGCCCGGGCCAAGGCCCAGGCGGCGGTCCAGCAGTCCGTGGAGGAGCAGAAGGCCCAGGCCGAGCAGATCATCGCCAAGGCCCAGGCCGAGGCCGCCAGCAGCCGGGAGCGCATGATGCGGGAGTCCCAGCGGGAGCTGCGGGAGCTGACGGTGCGGGCGGTGAAGAAGCTGACGGTGAAGGCGGACATGGACCTCTTCGACCAGTTCCTGGATCTGGCGGAGGGAGGCGAGCAGCATGAGGACCAGTAGGGGCACGCTGAAGGCGGAGCTGCGGAGCTCCGTCTCCCCCACGGCCGAGCAGCTGCGCCGGTTCGAGCAGCTCATCGCGGAGAAGTACGGACGGAAGGTCCCCCTGCACTGGGAGATGGACGAGTCCATCCACGGGGGCTTCCGCCTCCAGGTGGGCTCCGACGTGTATGACTGGACCCTCCGGGGCCGGGTCCGGCAGTTCCGGGACTACCTGCGCCAGCTGGAGGCCGGGTCCAACGACATCCTGCCCCTGATGCGCCAGGCGGTGGAGGACTGGACCCTGAGCGTCATCCCCGAGGAGATCGGCGAGGTGGTGACGGTGGACGGCGAGATCGCCACGGTCAAGGGCCTGGACCACGCCCAGTACGGCGAGATCCTGGTGTTCGCCTCCGGCGTGAAGGGCATGGTCCAGGACCTGCGGCGGGACGGCGTGAGCTGCATCCTCTTCGGCGGCAGCGACGATGTCTCCGCCGGCAGCATGGTCCGCCGGACGCTGAAGACCGCCGGCATGCCGGTGGGCGAGGAGTATTTGGGCCGGGTGGTGGACGCCCTGGGCGTGCCCGTCGACGGCAAGGGCAAGATCATCCCGGAGGGATACCGGCCCATCGAGGCCCCGGCCCCCGGCATCCTGGACCGCCAGAGCGTGGACACGCCCATGGAGACGGGGCTGCTGGCCATCGACTCCATGTTCCCCATCGGCCGGGGCCAGCGGGAGCTGATCATCGGCGACCGCCAGACCGGCAAGACCGCGATCGCCCTGGACACCATCCTGAACCAGAAGGGCAAGGACGTGGTGTGCATCTACGTCGCCATCGGCCAGAAGGCCAGCTCCGTGGCCCGGATCGTGGAGGACCTGACCCGGCGGGGGGCCATGGAGTACACCGCTGTGGTCAGCGCCCCCGCCAGCGCCTCCGCCGCCCTCCAGTACATCGCGCCCTACGCGGGCTGCGCCCTGGGGGAGTCCTTCATGCGCCAGGGCCGGGACGTGCTCATCGTCTACGACGACCTCAGCAAGCACGCCATCGCCTACCGGACGCTGAGCCTCCTCCTGGAGCGCTCTCCGGGCCGGGAGGCGTACCCCGGCGACGTGTTCTACCTCCACTCCCGCCTGCTGGAGCGGGCGGCCCACCTCTGCGAGGAGCTGGGCGGCGGCAGCATGACCGCCCTGCCCATCGTGGAGACCCAAGCCGGGGACGTGTCCGCCTATATCCCCACGAACATCATCTCCATCACCGACGGGCAGATCTTCCTGGAGGGGGATCTGTTCTTCGCCGGGCAGCGGCCCGCCGTCAACGTGGGCCTCTCCGTGTCCCGGGTGGGCGGCGACGCCCAGACCAAGGCCATGAAGCGGGCCTCCGGCACACTGCGCCTGGACCTGGCCCAGTACCGGGAGATGGAGGTCTTCACCCAGTTCTCCAGCGACCTGGACGACGCCACCAAGCGCCAGCTGACCTACGGCCAGGGCCTGATGCGCCTGCTGCGCCAGCCCCGGTACGCCCCCCTGTCCCAGCACCAGCAGGTCGCCATCCTGACGGCGGCCATGGCCCGGGTGATGCAGGACGTCCCCCTGGAGCGGATGGACGCCTTCCGCGCCCATCTCCTGCGCACCGTGGAGGAGGAGGCCCCGGACCTCTGCAGCCGGATCGACCTCACCGGCCAGATGGAGGCGGAGGACCGGGAGGAGCTCGTCTCCCTGGCCCGGGAGGCCCGGGAGAGCTTCGGCGGGGAGCAGGGGGCGTGACATGGCGGGGACGAAGGAGATCAAGACCCACATCGAGAGCGTGGGCGAGACCCGGAAGATCACCAACGCCATGTACCTCATCGCCTCCACCAAGCTCCAGCGGGCCCGGCAGGAGCTGGACCAGACCCGGCCCTATTTCGAGGCCCTGCGGGGGGAGATCAAGCGCATCTTCCACACGGCTTACAACGTCGACAGCCATTACTTCTACCCGGTGGGGGACGACACGCCCCTGAAGGGGACCTACGGCTGTCTGCTGATCACCGCCGACAAGGGCCTGGCGGGCGCTTACAACCAGAACGCCATCCGGGAGGCCCAGACGCTCCTGGAGCGCCACCCGGACACGAAGCTCTTCGTGGTCGGGGAGTACGGGCGGCGGTTCTTCGACCAGCGGAAGATCCCCATCGAGCACAGCTTCCTCTACACGGCCCAGAACCCCACCATGGCCCGGGCCCGGGAGATCGGCGCACTGCTGATGGACGGCTTCGAGCGGGGGGAGCTGAAGGAGATCTTCGTCATCTACACGGACATGGAGAGCGCCATGAGCTTCCAGGCCAGGGGCACCCGGCTGCTGCCCCTCCACAGGACCCACTTCGCCGGGTCCCCCGAGGGGGGCTGGGCCATGACGGAGCGGTTCGAGTTCTATCCGGACGTGCGGACCGTGCTGCACAGCATCATCCGGAGCTATGTCACCGGCTTCATCTACAGCGCCCTGATCGACAGCTTCTGCTGTGAGCAGGACGCCCGGATGACCGCCATGGACAACGCGGACCGGAACGCCGGGAAGCTGCTGGGGGAGCTGTCCCTGGAGTACAACCGGGTCCGGCAGGCGGCCATCACCCAGGAGATCACGGAGATCTCCGCCGGGGCCAGGGCCCAGCGCCGGAAGAAGGGGAGGTAAGAGCATGGAACGAGGGATCATCGTACAAATATCCGGCCCCGTCATCGACGTGGAGATACAAAACGGCGCCCTCCCCAAGCTGCGGGAGGAGCTGACCGTGGAGAAGGACGGCAGCCTCCGGGTGATGGAGGTGGCTCAGCACATCGGGAAGGACACGGTGCGCTGTATCATGCTGTCCCCCAGCGAGGGCCTGGCCCGGGGCCTGGCCGTGGACGTGCCGGAGCGGACCATCGAGGTGCCCGTGGGCACGGCGACCCTGGGGCGGATGTTCAACGTCCTGGGCCAGCCCATCGACGGCGAGGGCCCGATGCCCGAGGGCACGCCCACCAGGAGCATCTACCGCAAGCCCCCCGCCTTCGACGAGCAGAGCCCGGCGGTGGAGATCCTGGAGACGGGCATCAAGGTCATCGACCTGCTGGAGCCCTATCCCCGGGGAGGCAAGATCGGCCTCTTCGGCGGCGCGGGCGTGGGCAAGACGGTCCTCATCCAGGAGCTGATCCACAACGTGGCCACGGAGCACGGCGGCTATTCCATCTTCACCGGCGTGGGCGAACGGAGCCGGGAGGGCAACGACCTCTGGCGGGAGATGCGGGAGAGCGGCGTGTCCGAGAAGACGGCCCTGGTCTTCGGCCAGATGAACGAGTCCCCGGGCGTGCGGATGCGGGTGGCCCTGGCGGGGCTGACCATGGCGGAGCACTTCCGGGACAAGGAGCATAAGGACGTGCTCCTCTTCATCGACAACATCTTCCGCTTCGTCCAGGCGGGCAGCGAGGTGTCCACCCTCCTGGGCCGGATGCCCTCCGCCGTGGGCTATCAGCCGACGCTGGCCAACGAGATGGGCGAGCTCCAGGAGCGGATCGCCTCCACGAAGAACGGCTCCGTCACCTCCGTCCAGGCGGTGTACGTCCCCGCCGACGACCTGACCGATCCGGCGACCGCCACGACCTTCGCCCATCTGGACGCCACCACCGTCCTGAGCCGGAAGATCTCCGAGCAGGGCATCTATCCGGCGGTGGACCCCCTGGCCTCGTCGTCCCGCATCCTGGAGGCCGACGTGGTGGGGGAGCGGCATTACCGCATCGCCCGGAAGTGCCAGGAGATCCTGGAGAAGTACATGGAGCTCCAGGACATCATCGCGATCTTGGGCATGGACGAGCTCAGCGAGGAGGACCGCAGGACCGTGGCCCGGGCCCGGCGGCTCCAGCGGTTCTTCGCCCAGCCCACCACCGTGGCCGAGAAGTTCACCGGCATCCCCGGCGTGTACGTGTCCCTGGAGGACACGCTGGAGAGCTTCGAGAAGCTGGTGGACGGCGGGCTGGACCAGTACCCGGAGGCCGCCTTCTACAACGTGGGCACCTGGCGGGACGTGGTGGAGAAGGCGAAGAAGATCGAGGCAGGTGAGTTGTGATGGAGATCTTCCAGGTCCACATCCTGGCGGCGGACAAGAACTTTTACGAGGGCCCCTGCGTCTCGCTCACCATCCCCACCAGCGACGGGGAGCAGGGCATCCTGGCCCACCACAGCGACATGATCGCCGCCATCCTGCCGGGGACCCTGCGCTATCAGACGCCGGACGGCCCCGTCCAGCTGGCGGCGGTGTCCAGCGGCATGGTGAAGATCGAGAAGAACGAGGTCCTGGTCCTGGTGGACTCCGTGGAGCGCCCCGAGGAGATCGACGCCGCCCGCGCCCGGCGGGAGGCCGACGAGGCCCGGGAGGCCATGCTCCAGCAAAAGAGCCGCCAGGAGTACCAGCTTGCCCAGGCCGCCCTGGCCCGCGCGATGAACCGCCTGCGGGTCAAGGCCAGGGAGATCCGGTAGGCCCGTCCCCGCGGGACGGCCCCCTTTTTCGACAGTTCGACAGACTGAACAGCCTGCGGCCCCAAGGGCCGCAGGCTGTTTTCCCGTCTACGCGCGGGAGAGCGCCTGGGATCTCGCCGCTCTACGAAGCATAGGGTGACTCTCCCCCGGATCTGTGAGAGGATGGGGACAGGCGCTCCACCGGGCGTCGATCAAAAAAGGAGGTATGTTTATGAAACGCTTCATCCTTGCCCTGCTGCTGCTGTCCCTGCTGGTGCAAACGGGCTGCGCCGTCCGGGCCGCCCAGGCGGAGCCGCCCGCCCCGGCGGAGGGATCCGCCCCGGCGGAGGAGGCCCGGCTGATCTTCGCCGGGGACGCCTTCGAGCAGGGGTACGACGCCCCGGACGCCGTGTGCTACGACCATCTGGAGGCCCGCCGGGTCCAGTTCGACGTGGAGGACCTCAAGTCCATGCTCTTCACCGAGGTGGGGGACCCCATCACCATGGGGGACGGGCCTCATACGACCAAAAGCGGGCATACGGATATTTCCTTCCACAGCGGTCCCGGGGGCTGGGAGAGAGGCTGGGGCCCCGGCGCCTTCCTCACCGTGGGGTCCGGCATGGATAACTACATGGCCTACTACCATGTGCCCTGGTACGACAAGTACAGCATGGTCGTGTCAGAGCACTCCGCCGACATCGGGATGTGCTTCCTCTTTGACAACGTGGACCTAGCCCCCCAGGAGGGCGACCTGGCCTTCGCCGCCGCCCAGGAGGCGGAGGACGCCGTCCGGGCCGCTCTGGACCGGATGGGCTTCCCCCATCTGGAGAACGTGGAGATCTACCGCCTCTCCAAGGAAGTCCTCCGTGAGATGGAGAAGGACACCCAGTCGTGGTGTCACCATCTCGAGTCCGAGACCTGGACCGAGGAGGACGAGTGCTATCTCCTGGTCTTCCGGGCCCAGTACGACGGGATCACCATCGCCCGGGAGGGCATCCGGAACTGCAGGGGGAGCGGCACCAAGGCCTCCGCCCTCTATGACCACAAGGGCATCGCCTTCCTCGAGGCCTTTGCGCCCCTGGAGATCGTGGAGACCGGGGAGCGCATCGACATGCCCACGGAGGCCGAGGCCCGGCAGCGCATCGCCGAAAAGTTCGAGGCGGACATGGAGGAGCGGGGCTGTGACGTGGTGGTCCACGAGGTCTCTTTGGAGTACGTCCTCACCTCTCAGGGAGGCACCCTGGTCCCCGCCTGGCGGGTCATCATGGAGGAAGTGGACGGCATCAAGGACGAGGAGACCGGAGAGGCCGTCTCCATCTGGGACTGCTATTTCTTCAATGCCCTCACCGGCGAGGAGTACGAGGGGCCCTGACCCCGCCGTCCAGGGGCAGGCAGGCGATCAGCTCAAAGCGCCCGCCCATGGCCCGGGTCTCCAGGGAGCCGCCCAGGCGCTCCGCGATCTCCCGCATCCCCGTGAGGCCGAAGCCGTGGGCGGCCCGGTCCGCCTTGGTGGTGGACAGGGCCGGGGGACGCTCCCCGGCGTAG
>NZ_CAJUBK010000012.1 GCF_910584465.1 uncultured Oscillibacter sp. | reverse complement strand
CGAAGAGCTCCTCCAGCTTGTGGGAGACGAAGAGGATGGCCACGCCCTTGGCCTTCAGGTTCCGGACGGTCTCCATCAGCTGGGCGATCTCGTCCTTGCCCAGGGAGGACGTGGGCTCATCCATGATGATGAGCTTGGCGTCCAGGGAGACGGCCTTGGCGATCTCCACCATCTGCTGCTGGCCCACGCCCAGCTTGCCACACTCCATGCGGACGTCGATCTCGGGGTGGCCCAGGGACTTCAGGGCCTCCTCGGCCTCCCGGTGCATCCGGGGATAGTCCAGGAGCAGCCCCTTCTTGACGGCCCGCCCCATGAAGACGTTATCGGTCACGGGGAGCTGCTTGACGATGTTCAGCTCCTGATAGACGCAGGCGATGCCGGCCTCCCGGGACTGGACCGGGGTCCGGAAGGTCTTCTTCTCGCCATCGACGAAGATCTCGCCCTCCTCCGGGGAGTGCACGCCGGTGAGGACCTTGATCAGCGTGGACTTGCCCGCGCCGTTCTCGCCGATCAGTCCGTGGATCTCTCCGGGCCGGATGCCGATGGACATGTTTTTCAACGCGATAACGCCAGGGAAACGTTTGGTGATGTTTTTCAGCTCGACGACGTATTCGCCCATGCAATTACCTCGATTCTGTAAGTCTGTGATCCGGAGGTCGTTTCGGCCCTGTCCCGCTCCTCCGGCCTCTGCCGGTCTCGCCGGTGCGCCGAGGGATCAGGACAGGGTCGAAAGCCAGCCGGGGGGGGGGGGGGGGCCCCCCCCCCCCCCCCCGCCGACGGAGGCGTGCTCGTTAGCCCTTCATGGAAGCCAGGTTGTCCAGGTAAGCCTGGCCGTTCTCAGAGGTGACGACCTGGACGGGAGCGTTGACGACCTCGTCCACGGACTCGCCCTTGGCGGCCTTCACGGCGTTCTCGACCACCTGATAGCCCATCTCATAGGGCTGCTGGGCGACGGTGGCCTTCACCAGCTCGCCGTCCAGGATCAGCTTCACGGCGGACTCGTTGCCGTCGAAGCCCACGATGATGATGTCGGTGATGCCGGCGGACTTGCAGGCGTTCATGGCGCCGATGGCGGTGTCGTCGTTGTGGCAGAGGACGATGTCGATCTGGTCGGGATAGGCGTTCAGCAGGTCCTCCATGGTCTTGGTGGCGCCGTCGGTGGTGTTCTGGCCGGACAGGGCGGACAGGACTTCCACACCGGCCTCGGCGCAGGCGGCCTCATAGCCCTCGCGGCGCATATTGGAGGTGTTGTCGCCTTCCTGGCCGTAGATGACGACGGCCTTGGCGCCGTCGCCGGCCTGGGCGGCGGCCCACAGTCCGCCTTCCTTGGCGGCGTCCACGTTGGAGGTGCCCACGAAGCAGGTCTGGCCGCCGATGCCCACGTTGGTGTCCACCGCCAGGACGGGGATGTTCTGGTCGATGGCGCTCTGGAGGGCGGAGATGGCGGCGCCGGCGTCGTTGGGAGCGCAGACGATGGCGTCGCAGCCGGCGCCGATCTGCTGCTCGATCATGGAGACCTGGCCCTCGATGTCGCTCTCAGCGCCGGGGCCCACCACGACGACTTCCACGCCCAGGTCGGCGGCGGCGGCGTCGCAGCCGGTCTTCACATAGCCCCAGTACTCGGAGGCCAGGGTCTTCAGGACGACGGCGACCTTGATGGAGCCGTCGGCGGGAGCGCCCTGCTGGGCGCCGCCGTCGGAGGAGCCGCCATCGCTGGGGGTGCTGCTGCCGCTGTCTTTGCCGCCGCAGGCGGCCAGGGACAGGGCCATCGCCAGGGCCAGGATCAGAGCCAATACCTTCTTTTTCATACGCTTCTTTTCTCCTTTTCATTTCTGATGCCCTTCGAGGCGCATCCCCCCGCCGGCCTGCCGGCGGGACAAGCGGGAGCGCTCCCGCTTGATGGTCCCGTGGCGCAGGCTGAGAGGCCGCGCCCGAAAAGCGGAATCATTCTACCATACGGCACAGCCGAGCGTCAATCATGCTCAAAAGAAAATGTACATTTTATACAAATTTTTTGTGCGTTATGTTGAATTTATAAAGAGACCGGCATATTTTATGGAATGTTTTTCCAGATCTCGCGGCCCGCGCCTCCCCTCCCGTGGGGCCGGGACCGGCGCGGCGGGCGTCCGACGGGGGGAGCGGGACGGGAGGGCCCCGTCCCGTGCCCGGTCAATACGCCATGATGGCCTCCACCGCCTTTTCCGTGGTGGTCTCCGGGATCAGCTCGAAGCCGATCAGGCCCTGATAGCCGATCTCCTCCAGGCAGGAGAAGACCCTGTGGTACTCGATCTCCCCGGTGCCCGGCTCGTGCCGGCCCGGGGCGTCCGCCACGTGGACATGGCCGAACTGGTCCCCGTAGGCCCGGATGTTGCCGCAGAGGCTGCCCTCGTTGAGCTGCATATGGTACACGTCATAGAGCACCTTCAGCATGGGGGACCCGATCAGGCGGGTCATCTCCGCCGCCGTCCGGGTGGTCGTCAGGAAATTGCCCGCATGGTCCGTGGTGACGTTCAGCGGCTCCAGATCGATGCGGATGCCGGAGGACTCCGCGAGGGCGGCGCACTCTCTCAGCGTGTCGAACATGGTGCACAGCTTGACGGTATCGCTCAGCCCGTCATAGCGGTCGAGGACGGCGCCGCCGGCGCCCAGGCCGTTGGAATGGATGGTGACGGACCGGGCCCCGATCCGCTCCGCCGCCGCCACAGAGCGCCGGAGGAAGGCCAGATAGGCCCCCTTCTGGGCCGGGTCGATCAGGGACAGCTCCGCGTCCCCGTTGAACCCGGCGATGCCGATCCCGGCGGCAGCCGCCGCCGCGCGGACGGCGTCCAGGTCCTTGTCCGTCCAGCTCCAGAACTCCGCGAAGTCGAAGCCGTCGTCTCCCGCCGCCCGGAAGCGGTCCAGGAACGGGAGCTCGCGGTACATCGTTTCGATGCACGCCGATCGTTGAGACCTCATGCTCATCCTCCTCCCATATTGTATCCCGTGCGGATCAGGATGTCCGTATAGAGCAGCGCTCCCCCCGGTGCTTTCCCGTTCAGGAGGTAGTCATAGAGGATCTGCAGCGGCTGGCTGCCCTGCTGGAAGGCCATCTGATCGAGCACGAAGCTCAGGTCCCCGCTCTTGAGCAGGCGGCGGTTCGGCTCGTTCAGGTCGTAGGCCACCACCCGGACGCGCCCCTTCCGGCGCTCGTCCTCGATGGCCCGGCAGACCCCCCGCTGGCCGTTGGAGGTGATGTAGATGCAGGCCAGGGAGGGGTTCTCCCGGAGGGTGTGCTGGGCGATCTCGTGGGCATAGTCGTCCCGGTCGAAGCAGGGCTGGGACGGGAGGAGCTGGATGTCGCGGCTGTCCTCCAGCGTGTCGAGGAACCCCCGGAGGCGGCTGTTGTGGGCGCTGTTGTTGACGTGCCCGGCGATGGGCAGCACCAGCCCGCCGCCCGGCAGCATCTGCCGGATCAGCCCCGCCGCCGTCTGCCCGGCCCGGTAATTGTCCATGCCCACGAAGCACAGCCGTCTGCTGTCCGGCGCGTCCGTGTTGAAGGTCACCACCGGGATGCCCCGGTCGTGGAGCGCGTCGATGCGCTGGACCAGCTCCGGGGCGCTGCCCGCGGCGACGGCCAGGCCGCTGGCCCCCCAGGCCACCAGCTCGTCGATCTGCCGCAGGACCTGGAAGGTGTCCCGTCCCTGGACCTCCCGGAGCTCGACCTCCAGGCCGGAGGCCCGCAGCTCCGCCGCCGCCTGCCGGGCCCCGGCGGCCGCGTCCTGCATGGTGGGCGTCTCCGCCGACTGGAGGATGGCCCCCAGCCGGAAGCCCTGCCGGGCCCGGACCAGGGCCTGCCCGTTGGTGTTGGGCCGGTAGCCCAGCTCCTCCGCGATCTTGCGGATGCGGGCCGCCACCTCGGGATCGATCCGCCCCCGGTCGTGGAGGGCCCGGTCCACCGTCCCCCGGGAGACGCCGGCCAGCTCGGCGATCTGCTGTGAAGTCACTGCCATGATACGACACTCCTGTTCCGTTATGATGGCATTATAGCAGGTACGCACACGGTTTGACAAGATGCCGGGCCAAGGTTTTTCAAAAAAGAACGCAGTGCACGCGATCGAGGGCGATTCCTGGACCGATCGTACAAGAGGGGGGCGTCCATTTTGCTGGGACATCCAAACTTTCAAGGTTAATCGTTTACGCCGATTTTCTGTACTTGTATGTCCGAAAAATGTGTGGTATTTTGATAGCAGGACAGAAGACCGCCCCCGGCGGGGGCCTCTGGGGCGTGTTGCCGCACGCCCACGGGGCCGGACGCGGGCCTCCCCTCTTTGTGTGCAGTCGTGCGTGCCCCCATCCTCCTCCCCGAAAAAACGACATGGAGGCTTTCACAATGACGTTCTTCAGTTCAATGGCATGGACGCTGATCTCCTTCGTCCTATTCACGGCCCTGGTGGCGGTCATCTCCAGCTGGAAGACCCGGGGAGACGACCTGGAGTCCGCTGAGGGCTATTTCCTGGCCGGGCGGGGCCTGCCGGGCATCGTCATCGCCGGCTCCCTGCTGCTGACCAACCTCTCCGCCGAGCAGCTGGTGGGCCTGAACGGCCAGAGCTGGGCGTCCAACATGGGCCCCATCGCCTGGGAGGTGGGCTCCATGTTCACCCTGCTGGCGCTGGCGTATTACTTCCTGCCCCGCTATCTGAAGATGGGGGCCATGACCATCCCGTCCCTGATGGAGGTCCGCTACGGCAAGGGGACCAAGACCATGTTCTCCCTGGTCATCGTGGTCATGTACTCCATCCTGAACCTGCCGGTCATCCTCTATTCCGGCGCGGTGGTCTTCGAGCAGATCTTCGGCATCTCCGGGATGCTGGGCATCTCGAAGTTCCAGGCGGTGGCGGTCCTCTGCCTGATCATCGGCATCATCGGCGGGTGCTACGCCATCTTCGGCGGGCTGAAAGCGGTGGCGGTGTCCGACACGATCAACGGCATCGGCCTGATCGTCGGCGGATTGATGGTGCCCTTCATCGGCTTCGCGGTGCTGGCCTCCGAGACCGGGGGCAGCGGGATCGCCGACGGCATCCGGTACATCGTCCAGGCGGATCCGGCGAAGCTGAACGCCGTCAATGCCTGGAACGCCGCCGAGCCGGAGGTCCCCTGGCCCTTGATCATCACCGGCATGTTCTTCAACAACCTCTATTGGTGGTGCACGAACCAGTCCTTCGTCCAGCGGTCCCTGGCGGCCAAGTCCCTGAAGGAGGGGCAGAAGGGCGCGATCTACTGCGGCTTCCTGAAGTGCCTGGGCCCCCTGTACCTGGTCATCCCCGGCATCATCGCCTTCTACCTGCCCTCTATCCAGGACGCCATCGCCGCCGCCGGGGACAAGGCCATCGACTTCGCCTATCCCGCGCTGATCGCGGCCATCATCCCCAAGCCGGTGATGGGCTTCTTCGCCGCCGTGATGTTCGGCGCGATCTTGTCCTCCTTCAACTCGGTGCTGAACTCCGCGTCCACCATGTTCACCCTGGACCTGTACCGCTCCGCCTTCAAGCCCGGCGCCACGGACGCCCACTGCGTCAAGGTCGGCAAGATCTACGGCACCATCGCGGGCTGCGTGTCCATCGTCATCGCTCCCTTCGTCATGAACGCCCAGGGCATCACCACGTTCCTGAACTCCATGAGCCAGTTCGTGTCCCTGCCGGTGCTGTGCGCCGTCCTCGGCGTGTTCCTGTTCCGGCGCCTGCCCGCCTATACGCCGAAGGTCGTCACGGTCTTCCACGTGGTCTGCTACGGCGCGTTCCTGCTCATCGCCCCCACCTATCCCGGCACGGACGATCCCATCCACTATCTGTATGCCATGGCGGTGCTGTTCCCCATCGAGCTCATCATCATGTGGGCCCTGGACAGATACCGTCCCGCCGAGGAGTACGTGCCCGAGGACGTGGGCGCGGTGGACCTGACTCCCTGGAGATACCGGCATGTGGTCTCCATCGTCGGACTGCTCCTCGCCGTCGCCATCTACGTCGTCTTCTCCCCCCTGGGCATCGCCGCGTGAAGGGGCCTCCGCCCGGCGGACGGCCCGGCGGACCGCGCATCCATCCTAAACGAGAGGGGCCCTTCCCGGGCCCCTCTCGCAGCGCTCTCCCTTCCACCGGGGAAGCCCCCACTGCGTCCCCGGCCCTCCGGGCCCTGCGACGGTCCGTCCCGGAGCGATGCGTGCTGCACGCAAGGGAGGGGTGGCAGCTTTGTACACCTTCCTTAAAAAACGGTCCCGCAAAATGGTGGCTACGGGATATCTCACAATTTTTCAGTCATATAATTGTGGATGATACGCGCAGATTTTCCTTGCGTTCTCGTGAACGCTTTGCTATAATCTAAATCGAGGAGAAGGGAACGAGGCACAGACGAACGCACGCATCAAGGGGATCGCTCCCCGGCGGCTCCGGCAAGGGCCGCCGGACCTGAAGCGGACTGCATCGGACCACGATATCATTTTTATCATAGGAGGTATCCTTATGGAACTCAACATCTGCTTAGTCGGCTGCGGCATGATCGGCCGGGAACACATCGAGCGCATCCAGGACCGCATCCGGGGCGCCAAGGTCGTGGCGGTCTGCGACGTCTTCGAGGAAGGCGTGAAGAAGGGCGCGGAGCTCGCCGGGCCCGGGACCAAGACCTACACGGACTTCAACGAGGCCATCAACGACCCGGACGTCAACGCCGTGGTGGTCACCACCCCCGGCCAGTTCCACAAGGACCCCGTCCTGGCCGCCATCAAGGCCGGCAAGCCCGTCTTCTGCGAGAAGCCCCTGGCCAACACCGCCGCGGACTGCAAGGCCGTGGTGGACGCGGAGATGGCCTCCGGGAAGCACCTGGTCCAGATCGGCTTCATGCGCCGCTATGACCGGGGCTACAACCAGGTGAAGGAGCTGCTGAGCTCCGGCAAGTTCGGCGCTCCCCTGATCGTCAAGTGCACCCACCGGGCCGACGGCGTGGCGGACAGCTATACCACCGCCATGGCCGTCACCGACACCGCCATCCACGAGATCGACTGCCTGCCCTGGCTGGTGGACGACGAGTGGGACGAGGTCCAGTGCATCCTCCCCAAGGTCTCCAGCAAGGCCCATGAGGGCCTCCGGGATCCCCAGGTCATGCTCATGAAGACCAAGGGCGGGATCGTGGTCATGCTGGAAGTCAACGTCAACTGCGGCTTCGGCTATGACATCAACTGCGAGGTGGTCTGCGAGAACGGCGTCGTGAGCCTGCCCTGCCCGTCCTTCCCCACCGTGCGCTACGCCAACAATGTCTCCACCAAGATCGAGGACAACTGGATCATGCGCTTCATCGACTCCTACGACGTGGAGATCCAGGACTGGGTGGACCACGCCCTCAAGGGCGAGACCGGCGGTTCCTCCGCCTGGGACGGCTATGTCGCCTCCATCACCGCCGACGCGCTGGTGAAGTCCCAGACCTCCGGCCAAGTGGAGAAGGTCGTCACCGGCGGCACCCCCGATTTCTATAAGAAGTAATTAGGAAGGAGCGCCCTCTAATGAAGATCGCATTTGACGTCGACGTCTTAGCCAAGCAGATGCCCATCCGGGACTACGTCCGCAAGGTAGCCGACTGGGGCTACAAGTACATCGAGCAGTCCCCCCATCCCCGCATCAACCCCTTCTATAAGCACCCCCTGTTCTCCAAGGAGTGCGAGGAGGAGTACCGCAGGGCCCTGAAGGAGACCGGCGTGGAGATCTCCAGCTTCATCGTGGTCTATCGCTGGTCCGGCCCCACCGAGGAGCAGAGGCAGCACGCCGTGGCCAACTGGAAGCGGATGATCCAGATCGCCGTGGACATGGGCGTCCCCGTCATCAACACGGAGTTCTCCGGCGACCCCAACCAGCAGGAGCTCTGCAACGGCATGTTCTTCCGCTCCATGGAGGAGCTGCTCCCCATCATCGAGCGGGAGGGCCTCCGGGTGGAAATCCAGTCCCATCCCTACGACTTCTGCGAGCTGAACGACGAGACCTGCGACATCGTGAAGTCCTTCCGCTCCAAGAACCTGGGCTACGTCTACTCCGCCTCCCACGGCTTCTTCTACGACCAGGGCAAGGGCGACGTGCGCCACATGCTGAGATACGCCGGCGACGAGCTGACCCACGTGCTCCTGGCCGACACCTGGAACCAGACGAAGGACTGCCGCTACATCCTCAATCCCCCCTGGCTGAACGCCAGAGGCCGGGCGGACGTGACCATTCATCAGCACACCGCCATGGGCGAGGGCGAGGTGGACTTCGACGGCATCTTCGAGACCCTGCGGGAGATGGACTTCGCTGACAAGCAGCTCAAGCCCGACGCGCCGAAAGCGGGCGGGGACAACATCATCTGCGTGAGCTACTTCGGCTTCCCGGAGAAGATGGACAAACAAGCTCCCGAGGCCCTGGAGCGCATCCAGAGCGAACTCCTGCGCAAGTAAGGCGGGCGACCGTTTTACATACTTCTTTTCTCCGCGGGACGCCCGATCGGTGACGACTGGGCGTCCCGCACATCCAGGCGAGACCGCCGACGGCCGCGAACGGCCATCCTAAAAAGATAAGGAGAGTAGAGCTATGAAGATCGGATTCAACGAAGGCTGCAACCGTTTCTGCGAGGACCACTCCGTGCTGGAGGACCTGGCCCTGTGCGAGGAGCACGGCTTCGACTACATCGACGTCCAGTCCGAGTGCCTGGACCGGGAGCTGGCCGCCGGGAAGTACACCCTGGAGGAGCTGGGGGAGTTCTTTCGGAGCCACAAGCTCAAGATGCTGTCCTACAACGCCCTGGTCTTCTTCAACATGAAACAGACCCAGGCGGAGAAGGACGCCGTCATGGCCCAGCTGGATGAGATCATCCGCCGCTGCCAGATCCTGGGGTGCAAGATGATCGTAGTGGTGCCGTCCATGGACCTGAGCGTCCATGCCACGGTGGGCGAGATCAAGGCGGACGCCGTGGCCGTCCTCAAGGAGATGGTCAAGAAGGTGGAGCCCTACGGCATCAAGCTGTCCCTGGAGTTCTGCGGCGCGCCGTCGATGTCCATCAACCGCTTCGAGTACGCCTATGACATCGTGGAGGCGGTGGGCTCCCCCCTGTTGGGCGTGACCCTGGACCAGTTCCACTTCCACGCCATGGCCTCCGGCTGGGACGCGCTGGAGAAAGCGGACGGCAGGAAGATCTTCGTCTGGCACCTGAACGGCACGGAAGACATGCCCTGCGGCGCGGCGTACAACAGCGACGAGAAGCGCCTCTGGCCCGGCGAGCCCGGGGACTGCCTGGACCACAAGCGCTTCGCGGACACGCTGAAGAAGATCGGCTTCGACGGGGACGTCTGCACCATCGAGGTCTTCCGCCCCGACTACTACAAGCTCTCCAGCGCGGAGAACATCCGCAAGGCCGCGGAGGTCACCCGCGCCCACGTAGCGAAGTATTGGTGATATCGCCAGCGCGGCCGAGGAGGGGCCCATAGCCCCTCCTCGGCCGCGCCGACCGCATCGATGATAAGCGGCGCCGGCGTGACAGGCGCCTATGCCGCCGGCCGCATCGCAGGAGGCCGGACGTGGAGCCCGCCGCGATCGAGACGGCCGGGACCTTGACTTCCGGAAACAGGAGTGGTATCCTATCGATCGAGGGGATCTATGCGGCTGATGGTCAAAAAAGGATACGCCCGGCTCCGCGAAGCGCGGAACGGACGACTGTGGACAGGAGGGGCTCCATGAAACATAAGGTGTGCTGCCGTCTATGTGCGATCGTCATCGCAGTCTCGGCCGTCATGGGCATCTACGTCCGGTCCGTGCAGGCCCCTCTCCGCGCGCAAACATATACGATCTCCCCCTGGGAGACCCTGTACGTTTTTGCAGCCAGACCGGCGTTTTGGTCCTGTTCCGGTATTTTGGTGGCTCTCGCTCTCCTTCGGCTGCGCGTGGGGCCCCGGCCCCGCAAGGTACTTTTATGGTGCGGGACCGCTCTCATCGCGGCATACTGCGCGGCCGCCGCCCTCCACTTCATGGCGGCACCCGGCCGTGCGGCGCTCCCACAGTCCCTCCTGCCATGGCTTTCGGGGCATCCGGCCGTGTTCCTCCTCCCCGGGATGCTGATCGGATCCGGGATCGATGAGAGGGCCCCTTAAGCATCAGGCCGCTTTGTCCCGCCGTCCCTCCCGCCATCGCACCGGCGCCTCGGAGAGCCATGCTCCCCGAGGCGCCGTTCATCTCCGGCCCCGCCCCCGGTCCCGGGACGCGCTCCTGCCCTTCCGCTCCCGTTGGAAGCACGCGTCACACAGCCGCCCCCGGTGGTACAGCGGCAGCGCCTTCCCGCAGCGGTCACAAAAGCGGATGTTGCTGCGCAGGCGGTGGAGCAGGATCTCGTTGATCTCGTCCGCCACCCGCTCCCGGCTGTCGTAGAGCCTGTCCTCGTCCACCGGGCAGCCGAACGCCTTGGCGAAGGAAAAATAGAGGTCTAGCTTCCGGTAATGCTGCTCCAGCTCCGGCAGGGTGGGCTCCCCCTCCGGGAGGCCCGGCTGTTCGACGCCCTCCCCCTGCTGCCAGCGGCGCAGGAAGGAGAAGAACAGCTCCCGCAGGGCCTCCTCCGTCTCGTCGAAGGGGATGTTGGCCGCCCGGAGCTCCTGCTCCCGGGTCAGGCTGAAGCCCATCTCCCGCAGCTTGGAGATCAGGGAGATGTACCGGGAGATGTCCAGCTTCCGGTAGGGCTCCACGGTGGGCATCCTGTTCCACTCGGTGAGGACCTCCAGCAGGTCGAAATCCGCCTGGAGCACCAGGTCCGAGAACCCGACCACGGCATGGTCCAGCGGCGGCACCGCCGCCTCCAGCCCCGCCCGGATGGTCCCCAGGTCCTGGGTCGCACCCACATAGCCCTTGTCGTACATCCCGAAGCGCCCCGCCCGTCCGGCGATCTGGCGGATCTCCTCCGGCCTCAGCTGCCGGCGCTCCACGCCGTCGAACTTCTCCGTCTCCAAAAAGACGATCCGCCGGATGGGGAGGTTCAGCCCCATGCCGATCGCGTCGGTGGAGACGACGTACTCCATCTCCCCCGCCAAAAACCCCTCCATCTGCCTGCGGCGGGTGGAGTAGGGCAGGGCCCCGTAGATGATGGCGGGCTCCTTCCCGCTCTGGCGCAGGTCCTCCGCCACGCTGAGCACCCCCACCTTGGAGAAGGTGATGAGGGCGTCCCCCGGCTGGACCCGGTGATAGTCCACCGTGCGGCTCATGCAGATCAGGGGCGTGGTCCGGCGGTGGACCTCCACCTCGAAGCTGTCGCCGCAGCTCTCGATCAGGCGGATCAGCAGCCCCTCCGCCTCCGGGGCGGCACACAGGTGGACCTCCGGCGCCAGGACGCCCAGGATCGCCCGGGTCCAGGCGTAGCCCCGCTGGCGGTCGGCGATCATCTGGCACTCGTCGATCACCGCCACGTCATAGCGCCGCTTGAGGTCCAGCTTCTCCGCCGTGGCGGCGGTGTGGGTGTCCCACTCCCGGGCGTCCTCCTCCTCGCCGGTGGAGAGGGAGCAGTCCACCCCCGCGTCCAGCAGCGTCTCCTGGGCTTCCAGGGCCAGGAGGCGCAGGGGGGCCAGGTACACGCCGGTCCCCGCCCGCTTCAGCCGCTGGAACCCGGCGTAGGTCTTCCCGGTATTGGTCCCGCCCAGGTGCAGGACGAAATGGCGGTGCATCGCCCGGGCCTCCGGATACTCGTCCTTGGGGTTCAGGGCGATCAGCAGGGACAAGCTGGTGCGGATGGCCTGGGGGACGTACCAGACCGACCAGACCGCGCCCAGGCCCTCCTTGAAAAGCCGGGAGACGGGGAAGCCCTCCATCCTCAGCATGGCCTCCGGATCCGCCTCCGGCTGGGCGGCCCTGAACTCCGCCAGGACCTGCTCCGCGGCGGCGCACAGCACATGGGGATAGCGCTCCAGCACCTGCCGCGCCAGGGGGTGGTCGGCGCAGCTCCCCAGCCAGCCCCCCGCCCGGAGGAAGTTCCGCAAAACGCCGGAGAGGTCCTTCCCCTCGCAGCGCCGCTCCAGGGCCAGGAACTCGTTCAGCCAGGCCCCGGCCTGGGACGGCGGGAGGCCCCGGCCCTTCGCCGCGGAGAGGAGCCGGTCGAGGATGGCCCTGTGGTAATGGCCCGCCAGGATCCAGGAGGCGGACCCCTCCTCCTCCGCCCCTCCCCACGCCTGGTCCAGCAGGGCGCAGGCGTTCCGCGCGCCGGGAGCGGGGGGACGCGGTCCCCGGACCGTCCCCCGCTCCTCCGCGAACCGGGGATCGGCCTCCGCCGCCCGTACGTCCCGTTCGTCCCACACGCGGACGGCGCGTCCGTCCATGGGGACCGTGCGCGGCTTCGGGAGCAGCTCCCGCATCAGTTCGTTGGTCCAGCCCCGGCGCTTCAGCGCGGAGGCCGGCCAGTACCCTCCAAGGCGTCGTCCGGACACGGCGTCCCCTCCCCTCCCTGCCCGGCGGCGCGCCGGGCGGCGGTGTCTCGATGTCGTATAGTATAGCCCGAAACGCGGGATCTTTCAACGGCGGTCCTCACGCCGCCGCGAAAAAAGGGGCGGGGAGCCGGCTGCTCCCCGCCCCCGCGCTTTGGACGGACCGCCCGCGCTCACTCCGCGAAGAGCGGGGTGGAGAGGTAGCGGTCCCCGGTGTCCGGCAGCAGGGCCACGATGGTCCTGCCCTTGTTCTCCGGGCGCTTGGCGAGCCGGACCGCCGCCCAGACCGCCGCGCCGGAGGAGATGCCCACCAGCACGCCCTCTTTCTCCCCCACCAGCCTCCCGGCGGCGAAGGCGTCGCCGTCCTCCACGGTGACGATCTCGTCATAGATCCCGGTGTCCAGCACCTCGGGGACGAAGTTCGCGCCGATGCCCTGGATCTGATGGCTCCCGGCGGCGCCCCTGCTGAGCACGGGGGAGGAGGCGGGCTCCACCGCCACGATCTTGACGGCAGGGTCCCGCTCCTTCAGGTACTGGCCCACGCCGGTGAGGGTGCCGCCGGTGCCCACGCCCGCCACGAAGACGTCCACCCTCCCCTCCGTGTCCTCCCAGATCTCCGGGCCGGTGGAGGCGCGGTGGGCCGCGGGGTTGGCAGGGTTCACGAACTGGCCGGGGACGAAGCTGCCGGGGATCTGCTCCGCCAGCTCGCCGGCCTTGGCGATGGCCCCCTCCATGCCCCCGGCCCCTTCCGTGAGGACCACCTCCGCGCCGTAGGCCCGCATGATCTGGCGGCGCTCCACGCTCATGGTATCCGGCATGACGATGATGACGCGGTACCCCCTGGCGGCCGCCACGGAGGCCAGACCGATCCCCGTGTTGCCGGACGTGGGCTCGATGATGACGGAGCCGGGCCTCAGCAGGCCCCTGGCCTCGGCGTCGTCGATCATGGCCTTGGCCACGCGGTCCTTGACGGACCCGGCGGGGTTGAAGTACTCCAGCTTCGCCAGGATCCTGGCCTCCAGGCCCTCGGACCGCTCGATATGGACCAGCTCCAGCAGCGGGGTCCTGCCGATCAGCTGGTCGGCGGATGTGTAGATACGGCTCATGTCCCGTCCCTCCTAAATAGCTCGATGCTCCAGACTATGCGCCCGTGGCGCGCTTATCCCTCCGGCGGCGGGGGCATCCCCTGTCCCGGGCCCGCCCGCCCCTCAGCGGTCCAGCGGCACGCGCCTCTTCTCCCGGCTGCTCTCCTGGGCGGCCTCCAAGATCCGGAGGACCGCCGCGGCCTCCCCGGGCCCCACCAGCGGCGGCGCGCCGTGCCGGAGGGTCTGATAGAGGGCGTCGTAATAGCCGCCGTAGTCCCCGGTCTCCGTGGGGACGGCCTCCTCCCGGACGCCGTCCTCCGTGACGGTGTAGAGCTTCCCGAAGTCCGCCGGATCCTCCCGGCCCCACTCCGGATCCTCCGCCGGGCGGAGGCCGCGGAGCAGCCGCTCCTCCTGGACGTCCCGTCCGTATTTCAAGTACGTCCCCTTCCGCCCGTTGACCGCGAGATGGGGCCCCGGCATCGCCACCAGCTCCCCGGCGGACAGGACCGCCCGCTTGTCCGGATAGTACAGCACCACCGTGAACCGGTCGACGCCGGGAGACTCCGGCCTCTGCCGACGCAGGTCCCCATAGACCTCCTCGGGCAGGCCGAAGAGGCTGACCGCCTGATCGACCAGGTGGACGCCGATGTCGTACAGCAGGTCCACGCCTCTGCCGCCCTCCCGCTTCCACGGCTTGCTCCGATAGCCCGTGATGAAGCGGTCGAAGTGGCACGTGTAGTCCACCACCTCCCCCAGCCGGCCTCCTTCGATCAGCTTCCGGACGGTCAGGAAGCCCCCGTCCAGCCGCCGGTTCTGGTAGACGGTGAAGAGGACGCGGTTCGCCTCCGCCAGGCGGCGGAGCTCCTCCGCCTCCCGGCTGGAGGCCGCCGCGGGCTTCTCCACCACCACATGCTTCCCCGCCGCCAGGGCCTGGGAGGCCATGGGGACATGGAGCGGGTTCGGCGTGGTGACGACCACCAGATCCACGTCCTCCCCCAGCAGCTCCTCGAAGCTGTGGACCACCTCGGTCTCCGGGTACTCCTCCTTCGCCCGCTCCGTGGAGCGCTCGTAGATCTTGCGCAGGGAAAAGCGGGGATCTGCGTGGATGAAAGGCGCGTGGAAGATGCGGCCGGACATGCCGAAGCCGGCCAGTCCCACGCGGATGGGTCCATGCTCGTTCATGATGTTCCTCCTGTTCGCTCCCGGCCCGCGGCCGCATCCCCTGCCAGGCCCCGAAAAAACAGCCAAGATCTGCGGCATTTGCCTGGGATCTTTGTTACCTCTGTTCCTTGACGGCGGGGGGCCGCGGTGCTATCTTATCACATCATCCAAAAAGAAAACGAAGATCGAGGTAATGCGTTATGGAGATCCTGATCGGACTGTCCGCCGCCCTGATCGGCGGGCTGCTGCTGTCCCGGCTGGCCAAGCGGCTGGCCCTGCCCGCCGTCACCGCTTATCTGGTGACGGGCCTGCTGCTGGGGCCCTTCTGCATCGGCGCCCTGGGCCTGAGCGGCCTCGGCTTCGCCTCCATGGAGGCCGTGGAGCGCCTGAACATCCTCTCCCAGGTGGCCCTGGGCTTCATCGCCTTCACCATCGGCAACGAGTTCCGGGTGAGCCAGCTGAAGACCATGGGCCGCCAGGCCATCATCGTGGGCATCCTCCAGGCCGCGGCCGCCACGGCGCTGGTGGACCTGGCCCTGATCGTGCTGCACCTGGTCCGGCCGGAGATCATCTCCGTGTCCTCCGCCATCACCCTGGGCTCCATCGCCGCCGCCACCGCGCCCGCCGCCACGCTGATGGTGGTCCGGCAGTACAAGGCCGACGGCCCCATGACCCGGCTCCTGCTGATGGTGGTCGCCATCGACGACGCGGTGGGGCTGGTGCTGTTCTCCGCCTCCTTCGGCGTGGCCATGGCCCTGGAGAGCGGTTCGGTCAGCGTCGTCACCGTGCTGGTGGAGCCGTTGGTGGAGATCGTCCTCTCCCTGGTCCTGGGGGCGGCGGCGGGGCTGGCCCTGTACTGGGTGGAGCGGTTCTTCCACTCCCGGAGCAAGCGCCTGTCCATCTCCATCGGCTTCGTCCTGCTGACGGCGGGATTATCCATGGAGGAGTTCGAGGTCGGCGGCGTCCGGTGCGGCTTCTCCCTGCTGCTGGTGTGCATGATGACGGGGACGCTGTTCTGCAACATCTGCGACTTCTCCGAGGAGCTGATGGCCCGTGTGGACGGCTGGACGGCCCCGCTGTTCGTGCTGTTCTTCGTCCTCTCCGGCGCGGAGCTGGACCTGTCCGTGCTGAAGGACCCCTCCGTGCTGCTGATCGGCATCATCTACATCTTCGTCCGGTCCCTGGGCAAATACCTGGGCGCCTACGGCAGCTGCGCCCTCACCGGCTGCGACGAGAAGATCAAAAAACACCTGGGCATCACCCTCCTGCCCCAGGCGGGCGTGGCCCTGGGCATGGCCATCACCGCCCAGGCCCTGGCCGACGGCGCAGTGGTGCGCAGCGTGGTGCTGTTCTCCGTCCTGGTCTACGAACTGGTGGGCCCGGCGCTGACCAAGCGCTCCCTGCTGGCCGCCGGGGAGATCCAGCCGGAGGGCCGGACCTCCGCCCGGAAGAAGAACGGCTGAGCGGTCCCGGCAGGACGATATACATAGGCGGCAGGGCTGCGCCCTGCCGCCTCCTCCGCTCCGTCAGATCCGCGCCACGCCGGATCTCCGGGCGGCCTCGGCCACGGCCTGGGCCACGGCGGGGCCCACCCGCTTGTCGAACGCCTTGGGGATGATGTAGTCGGCGTCCAGCTCCCCGGCGCCGATCAGCCCCGCCAGCGCCCCGGCGGCGGCCATCTTCATCTCCTCGTTGATGTCGCTGGCCCGCACGTCGAAGGCCCCCCGGAACACCCCGGGGAAGGCCAGGACGTTGTTGATCTGGTTGGGATAGTCGCTCCGCCCCGTGGAGACCACCGCCGCGCCGCCGGCCTTGGCGTCGTCCGGGAAGATCTCCGGCGTGGGGTTGGCGCAGGCGAAGACCACCGCGTCCTTGTTCATGGTCCTCACCATGTCTGTGGTCACGGTGCCGGGGGCGGAGACGCCGATGAACACGTCCGCGCCTTCGAGGGCGTCGGCCAGGGTGCCGGCCTGCTTTTCCAGGTTCGTCACCCGGGCCATCTCCTCCTTGATCCAGTTCAGGCCCTCCCGGCCCTGGTAGATGGTCCCCCTGCGGTCGCACATGGTGACATGCCGGAAGCCCGCGGACAGCAGCAGCTTCACGATGGACACCGCCGCGGCCCCCGCGCCGGAGGTGACCACCTTCACGTCCTCCTTCTCCTTGCCCACCACCTTCAGGGCGTTGGTCAGGCCCGCCAGCGTGATGATGGCGGTGCCGTGCTGGTCGTCATGGAAGATGGGGATGTCGCACTTCTCCTTCAGCTTCCGCTCGATCTCGAAGCACCGGGGGGCGGCGATGTCCTCCAGGTTGATGCCGCCGAAGGAACCGGACATCAGCCACACGGCGTTGACGAACTCGTCCACGTCGTGGGTCCTCACGCACAGGGGGAAGGCGTCCACGCCGCCGAACGCCTTGAAGAGGACGCACTTGCCCTCCATGACGGGCATCCCGGCCTCGGGCCCGATGTCCCCCAGGCCCAGGACGGCGGAGCCGTCGGTGATGACGGCGCAGAGGTTGTGCCGCCGGGTGAGCTCATAGCTCTTGGCGATATCCTTCTGGATCTCCAGACAGGGCTGGGCCACGCCGGGGGTGTAGGCCAGGGACAGATCGTCCTTGGTCTCCACGGGGACGGTAGCCGCCACCTCGATCTTCCCCTTCCACTCGCCGTGGAGCCGAAGGGATTCCTTCGCGTAATCCATGTTGGGTCCTCCTTATGTGAATAAGATCTTGGATCCAGGTCCCGGCGGATACCGGGACCACCGGCGCCCCTCCTCCCGGCAGGGGCCGGGGCGCTCCATGGGGCCCGGCAAATGCCGGATCGGGCCGGGCCCGGCCGTCCCCGGACGCGGCCGCTCCGCCCGGGGGAGGGGGGCTCACGCACCGCCCGGGGCCTCCCCCGTTCCCGGCAGGGCCGCCGCCCCGCCGCCCCTCAGCAGGTCCGCCAGGGTGAAGCCCTCCAGGTATTCCGCGATCGCCCTGTCCAGCCCCTGCCACAGCGGCAGGGTGGGGCAGCCGTCCATGCGGGGGCAGCCGCCCTCCAGGCAGACCACCGGGGCCAGCGGGCCCTCCGCCGCCTCCAGGACCCGCCGGACGCTGTACTCCTCCGGCGCTTTGCTCAGGCGGTAGCCGCCGCCCTTGCCCCGCACGCCGGTGAGGTATCCCTCCTGGACCAGGGCGCGGACGATGATCTCCAGATACTTCTCCGAGATCCCCTGCCGCTTCGCGGCGTCCCGCAGGCGGATATAGCCGCCCTCCTGGTGCTCCGCGACGTCGATCAGCAGCCGCAGGGCATATCGTCCTTTCGTCGAGATCATCATATCCTCCATACCGCCTTTCCAAGACCTGCCGTGTCCCATCCATCCTCATCCATTATACCGGATGGGACGGCCGATTTCAAGGATCACGAAGCCCGGCCCCGCGTCTCCCGGGACGCGGGGCCGGCCCGCCCTCATCCGATCCAATAGAGCACCCGGCGGTCGAAGGTCAGCCCCAGCTTCTCCTGCAAAGCCTCGGAGGCCGTGTTGCCGATCCGCACCTGGGCATAGGGCAGGGCGCCTTTTCCCAGCTGCCGCCCGATGAGCGTGGCCTCCAGCGCCTCCGCCAGCCCCCGGCGGCGGAACTGGGGCAGGACCTCCAAAAGGCCCATGGCCCCCTCCTCGTGGATGCCGATGAAGCCCGCCAGCCGGCCGCCGACCTCGGCCCCCAGCATCCCCTCGGCGATGCGCCCCCGGATGTGCTCCGGGAAGGCGCCGGGGTGGTGGTAGTTCTCCAGGACGAAGTCCAAGTCCTCCGGCGTCAGGGGGCGGAGGACGGCGCCGGGGCACTCCGCCCGGGGCGGGTCCTCCCGCAGGTACATGCACTGCCGGCACTCCATGATCCCCAGCCCGGCGTCCCTCGCCGCCAGCCGCTCCGCCAGGGCCCTGTCCTCCACCAGCACCAGCCGGCCGGCCTCCAGCTCCGGCGAGGAGGCGGTCCCTCCGGCATAGCAGATGTCGAACTCCTCGTTTTTCAAGACCAGGCCGTCCTCCCCGGCATAGCAGACCCGGGCCCCCCGCCGGTAAAAGTCCAGCAGATAGCCATAGCCCGCCGGATCCCGGCGGACCCAGTCCCTCACTGCTCGTTCCATGTCATCCCTCCGCTCGTTCGTTCCATCTCAAAATACCACATCCCCCGCTCCTTGTCCAGGGCCTGCCGGGGCCGGGCCTGGACTTTTTGCCTGTTCCGGGCGGGGAGACTTGTGCATCTTGTCAGATCGACACCAAAATGGAGCTGTGTTACAATGGGGGAAACGCTCCGGGCCGGTCCAAGGCCCCGGGGAGACGGAGGTATGCTCAGCTCATGACCTACACCTACGAATACTTTCAAAAAAGCGCGGACTTCCTGCGGTCCAAGGTAGACGACGTCCCGGAGATCGCCATCGTCCTGGGCTCCTGCCTGGGCCCCTTCGCCCAGACCATCGAGGACCCTGTGGTGATCGACTACGCCGACATCCCCAACTTCCTGGTCTCTACCGTGGCCTCCCATGCCGGGAAGCTGATCTTCGGCAGCGTGGCGGGGCGGAAGGTGGTCTGCATGTCCGGCCGCTTCCACTCTTACGAGGGCTATGACTTCGAGCAGCTGGTCATCCCCATCCGGGTGATGAAGCTGCTGGGGGTCCGGGCCGTCATCCTGACCAACGCCGCGGGGGCCGTCAACACCGCCTACCGCCCCGGGGACGTGATGGTCATCTCCGACCACATCAAGCTCAACGGGGACAGCCCCCTCCGGGGCCCCAACGTGGACGAGTTCGGCCCCCGGTTCTTCGACGTGTCCCGCATGTACACGCCGGAGCTGCGGGCGGCGGCCCTGGCGTGCGCGAAGGACGCCGCCCTCCGGGTCCACGAGGGCGTCTACATGTTCTTCCCCGGTCCCCAGTTCGAGACGCCGGCGGAGATCCGGGCCGCCCGGGCCCTGGGCGCCGACGCGGTGGGCATGTCCACCGTCACCGAGGCCCTCACCGCCGCCCACTGCGGGATGCCCCTGCTGGCCCTGTCCGTCATGACGAACATGGCGGCGGGCGTGCTGGACCGGCCCCTCACCGACACCGAGGTGGACGAGACCGCCCGGACGATCGCCGGGGCGTTCAGCGACTACATGAAGAAGATCGTTGCCGCGATCTGAGGATCTGAGGAGGGACACTGCCATGAAACTGCTGCTGAGACACTGCGACATCCTGGCCGCCGGGGAGACGGGCTTCCGCGCCTTGAAGGACGCCTATCTGGGCATCGACGGCGACACCATCGACTACATCGGCACGGAGGGACCCAAGGCCGCCTACGACCAGACGAAGGACATGTCCGGCCGTTTGCTGCTCCCCGGCCTCATCAACTGCCACGGGCACAGCCCCATGGTGCTCCTCCGGGGCGTGGGCAGCGACCTGCCCCTCCAGGAGTGGCTGTTCGAGAAGATGATGCCCATCGAGGACCGGCTCACCGCCGAGGACATCCGGGCGGGCAACGCCCTGGCCCTGCTGGAGATGATCTCCACCGGCACCACCAGCTACTCCGACATGTATTTCGAGCCCCAGACCGCCGCGGAGAACGCCATCGCCGCCGGCATCAAGGCCAACCTCAGCCGCCCCGTCCAGTGCTTCGACAAGGACGAGCGGTATGAGGACAACTTCCGGGCCAGGCAGTCCATCCAGCTGTTCAAGGACTTCCACGGCGCGGCGGAGGGCCGGGTCCGCATCGACTTCGCCATCCACGCCGAGTACACCTGCTTCGAGCACATCGTGCGCCCCTACAGCGCCGCGTGCAGGGAGCTGGGGGGCCGGATGCAGGTCCACCTCTCCGAGACGAAGAAGGAGCACGACGAGTGCGTGGCGAAATACGGCAAGACCCCCGCCAGGTGGTTCTGCGACCTGGGGACCTTCGACTCCCCCACCGCCGCCGCCCACTGCGTCTGGGTGACGGAGGAGGACATGGCCCTGATGCTGGAAAAGGGCGTCAGCCCCATCCACAACCCCACCAGCAACATGAAGCTGGGCAGCGGCTACGCCCCCGTCCAGCGGATGCTGGACCTGGGGCTCAACGTCGCCCTGGGCACCGACGGCGCCGCCAGCAACAACAACCTGAACCTGATGGAGGAGCTCCACCTGGCCGCCGTCCTCCACAACGGCTATCACCGGGACCCCACCATCCTGAAGCCCGCCCAGCTCTTGGCCATGGCCACCCGCAGCGGCGCGAAGCTCCAGGGCCGGGAGGACACCGGCGAGCTGGCCGTGGGCAAGAAGGCGGACATCATCGCCCTGGACCTGACCAAGCCCCACATGTACCCCGATCTCGACCCCATGGCCCTGACCGTCTACTCCGCTCAGGGCAGCGACGTGGCCATGACCATGGTGGACGGGAAGATCCTTTACGAAAACGGCGAATTTTTGACCCTGGATGCGGACAAGATCCTCTATGAGGCCAAGGCCGCCGTGAAGCGGCTGTACGGCTGATGTCCGATCTTGGATGAAGAAGGTTCGATAAAGGAAGGTCTGTCATCATGGAAAATTTCACTTACGCGATCCCCACCGTGGTCCACTTCGGGAAGGGCCAGATCGAGAAGCTGGGCGCCGAGATCGCCGCCCGGTCCCACAAGGTCCTGGTCGTCTACGGCGGCGGCAGCGTCAAGCGCAGCGGGGCCTATGACGACGCCGTCGCGCAGCTGGAGGCCCACGGCATCGGATGGACCGAGCTTGCCGGCGTGGAGCCCAACCCCCGCATCGCCACCGTCCGGGAGGGCGTCCGCCTCTGCCGGGAGGAGGGGCTGGACGGCGTGCTGGCCCTGGGCGGCGGCAGCGTCATCGACTGTTCCAAGGGCATCGCCGCCGGGGCCCTCTACGACGGGGACCCCTGGGACTTCTCCGGCAAAAAGATCGCGCCGAAGGAGGCCCTGCCCATCTTCACCGTGCTGACCATGGCCGCTACGGGCTCTGAGATGGACGATATCGCCGTGATCTCCAACCCGGAGACCAACGAGAAGGAGTCCTTCGCCGGCCCCTGCTGCTACCCCGCCGTGTCCATCCTGGACCCCACCTACACCTACTCCCTCCCCGCCTCCCAGACCGCCGCGGGCACCGCGGACATCATGTCCCATACCTTCGAGAACTATTTCAGCCCCATCGAGACCTCCCGCCTGGCGGACAGCCTGGCCGAGGCCATCCTGCGCTCCTGCATCCAGTACGGTCCCAAGGCCATCGCGGTCCCCGACGACTACGAGGCCCGGGCCAACCTCATGTGGGACGCCTCCTGGGCCATCAACGGCTTTTTGAGCATGGGCAAGGGCGTGGCCTGGAGCGTCCACCGCATGGAGCACGAGCTCTCCGCCTTCTACGACATCACCCACGGCGTGGGCCTGGCGATCCTGACCCCCAACTGGATGCGCTATGTGCTCAGTGAGGGGACCGAGCGCCGCTTCGCCGCCTATGGCGTGAACGTCTGGGGCCTGGACCGCTCCCTGCCCCAGAGGGACCTGGCGGAGGCCGCCATCCGGAAGACCCGGGAGTTCTTCACCTCCCTGGGCCTCCCCGCCACGCTGAGCGAGGTGGGCATCGGTACGGAGCACTTCGAGGAGATGGCCCGCAAGGCCCGGAACGCCGGCTTCGACCGCACCTTCGTGCCCCTGCGCGTGGAGGACATCGTCGAGATCTACCGGATGAGCCTGTGAGGCGCCCCTCACGTCCCCGCCAAAACGGCGGGCCCCTCCCCGCCGGTCCGTGTCAGGGATCCCACAGATCCGAGAGGGATCCCAAAGATAGAATTGACAACGGACGATCCCTTGTCTTATAATGCTTCCCGTGGGCAGAGGCGGGCCCTTCGGTCCGCCCGCCCCGGACACCTTTGAACGAACGAAACGATGGAGGAAATGAAAAGGATGAAAAAGTTTCTGGCTCTGGCCCTGACCCTGGTCCTGGCCCTGTCCCTGGCCGCCTGCGGCGGTAACGGCGGCGGCTCCCAGCCTTCCGGCGGGAGCTCCGGCGCCCAGACCTCCCAGCCCGCCGGCAGCGGCTCCGACGGCGGCAGCGCCCCGGCCGGCGAGGGCAAGCGCATCGCCCTGGTCTGCGACAAGATCGGCGTGAACCCCTTCCTGACCGAGATGGTCCGGGCCCTGGAGGAGACCTCCGCCACCTACGGCTTCGACCAGGTGGTGGTGGAGTGCGCCGACAACGCCGCCTATGAGGACAACATCCGCGCCCTGGTGGCCGAGGGCTGCGACCTGATCATCGGCGGCGGCTGGGCCGCGGGCGATCCCCTGGACAAGGTGTCCAAGGAGTTCCCCGACGCCTGCGCTTACGCCCTGATCGACTCCGAGATCGACAACGAGCTGGTCAAGTGCATCTCCTACCGGGAGCAGGAGGGCGCTTACCTCATCGGCAAGCTGGCGGCCTACACCGTGGACGGCGAGTCCCATGTCTATGGCGGCGTGCACTGCAACGAGGGCCCCGGCTCCTGGAAGTACCGCTACGGCTATATGGAGGGCGTGAAGTCCATCGACCCTGACGCCACCTTC
This sequence comes from uncultured Oscillibacter sp., assembly GCF_910584465.1. Taxonomy (GTDB): domain Bacteria; phylum Bacillota; class Clostridia; order Oscillospirales; family Oscillospiraceae; genus Oscillibacter. The sequence goes on along the minus strand of NZ_CAJUBK010000012.1, from coordinate 26,295 downwards.
GTCTTCAACTACACCAACTCCTACTCCGATCCCGCCAAGGCCAAGGAGCTGGCCATCCAGCAGTTCGAGCAGGGCTGCAAGTTCATCAACGGCGCTGCCGCCGCCGGCGACTCCGGCGTGTACGAGGCCGCCATGGAGAAGGGCTTCTACACCTCCGGCCAGGACGTGGACGAGACCAGCGCGGACAATCCGTACATCGTCTCCTCCCAGCTGAAGGACACCTACCAGACCGTGAAGAACCTGGTGGACGAGTTCTTCAGCGGCAGCTGGACCCCCGACAACACCGCCTGGGGCGTGTCCGAGGGCACCATCGGCGCCGTCAACGTCACCCACGACTCCCCCAACCCCCGGAGCGACCGCCTCACCGACGAGGAGATCGCCGACATCCAGGCCGTGGTGGAGCAGATGAAGTCCGGCGCGCTGGACATGACCGACGTCCCCGCCGAGGAGGATTACCAGTTCTGAGCCCCGGCGTCGTCTGCGCATCCAACAACAGGAGCGGACGGGAAGACCCTATCTTCCCGTCCGCTCTCCTACTAGAGACAGGAAAGGTCAGGTGAAGCCCCTTGCTGTTGGAAATGAAGCACATCACCAAGGTCTATGGCTCCCTCTACGCCAACGACGACGTCCACCTCACCCTGGAAAAGGGGGAGATCCTGGCCGTCGTCGGGGAGAACGGCGCGGGGAAGTCCACGCTGATGAAGATCCTCTACGGCCTGGAGCAGCCCACCTCCGGCGAGATCTATCTCAACGGGGAGCTCCAGCACTTCCGCTCCCCCCACGACGCCATCGCCAAGAAGATCGGCATGGTCCAGCAGCACTTCATGCTCCTGGCCCCCTGCACCGTGGCGGAGAACATCGTCTACGGCCGGGAGCCGCGGAAGCACGGCCTCTTCTTCGACCGGGAGGCGGCGGTCCGGGTCACGGAGGAGCTCTGCGGGAGATACGGGCTCCACATCGACCCCCGCCGGAAGGTGGGAGACTGTCCGGTGGGCCTCCAGCAGCGGGTGGAGATCCTGAAGGTCCTCTACCAGGACGCGGACATCATCATCTTCGACGAGCCCTCCGCTGTGCTGACCCCCCAGGAGGTGAACGAGCTCCTGCGCACCATGCGGAAGCTGGCGCAGATGGGCAAGAGCATCATCATCATCACCCACAAGCTGCACGAGGTCATGGCCGTGGCGGACCGGGTGATGGTCATGCGGCTGGGCAGATACATCAAAGAGATGCCCAAGGCGGAGACCAGCGTGGAGGAGATGTCCTTCCTCATGGTGGGCCGCCGCATCGTGGAGCGGCAGGTGCCCCCCCGGGAGACCACCGGCACCGTGCTGGACGTGCGGGACCTGGTCCTGTCGGGCCCGGACGGGAAGGAGATCCTGGACCACTTCAGCATCCATGTGGACGGCGGGGAGATCGTGGGCATCGCCGGGGTCTCCGGCAACGGCCAGTCGGAACTGATCCAGTGCCTGACGGGCCTCCTCTCCCCCACCTCCGGGGAGATCTGGCTCAACGGGGAGGACGTGTCCGGCCGGACCGTGGGCCAGATCCGGGAGGCGGGCTGCGCCTGCATCCCGGAGGACCGCTACCTCTGGGGCTGCGCCGCCCAGGCCACGCTGACGGAGACCGCCATCATGGCCCACCAGTACGAGCCGGGGATCTCCAGGGGCGGGCTGCTCAACGGGAAGAACGCCCGGGCCTTCACGGCTTCCCTGCTGGAGGGCTATGACGTGCGCAACAGCGGCCAGGGCCAGCGGGCCGGGGAGCTCTCCGGCGGCAACATCCAAAAGCTGATCGTGGCCCGGGAGATCGAGCAGAGGTCCCCCCTGCTCATCGCCGCCGAGCCCACCCGGGGCGTGGACATCGGCGCCATGGAGGCCATCCACAACAAGCTGCTGGAAAAGCGGGAGCGGGGAGACGCCGTGCTGCTGATCTCCTCGGAGCTGACGGAGATCATGTCCCTGTCGGACCGCATCTATGTGATCTACGAGGGCCGGGCCGCCGGGGAGTTCCGCAAGGCGGACGCCACGGAGGAGGACCTGGGCATCCTGATGATGGGAGGGGCGCTGCATGAAGCCGGATGATATGAGAGCTTTGGGCGCGCGGGCCTGGCGGGCCCTGCGCCAGCCGCTGGTGGCGACCGTCTTCGGCCTGCTGGTGGGCGCGGCGGTGATCCTGGCCTGCGGCCACGACCCTGCCGCCGTCTACATCGAGATGTTCAACAAATCCTTCTTCACCCCCTACTACCTGTTCTCCACCCTGACCCGGGCCACGCCCATCATCATCTGCGCCATGGCCACGGGCATGGCCTGGCGGGCGGGCTACATCAACATCGGCGTGGAGGGCCAGATGGTCACCGGCACCTTCGCCGCCACCGTCGCGGCGCTGTACCTCCCCGGCCCGCCCATCCTGGTGGGCCTCCTGGCCTGGCTGACCGGCATGGCCGCCGGGGCGCTGTACGCCCTGCTCCCCGCCGTGCTGAATTGGAGGTTCCAGGTCAGCATGGTCATCACCACCCTGATGCTGAACTACGTGGCCAACAACATCGCCAGCTACTTCGTCACCTATCCCCTGAAGGACACCTCCGGCGACGGGCTGGCCCTCCAGACGGCGGAGATCGCCGAGGGCCTGCGCCTGCCCCGCCTGTCCTCCACCAGCACCTTCAACGCGGGGTTCCTCCTCGCCGCGGCGGTGGTGCTCTTCATGATCTTCGTCACGAAGAAGACCGTCTTCGGCTATGAGTCCAAGATGGGCGGGTTCAACCCCTCCTTCGCCCGCTACGGCGGCACGAAGCAGGTGAAGGTCATGATCGTCACCATGGCCCTCTCCGGGGCCATCGCCTCCCTGGCGGGGACGGCGGAGGTCTTCGGCCTCAAGTTCCGCTATGTGGACGGCATGCTCTCCAACACCAACTACGCCTGGACGGGCCTCATGGCCGCCCTGATCGCGGACCTGGACCCGGTGGGCATGTTCTTCGTGTCCATCTTCCTCTCCGGCCTCCAGATCGGCGGCAGCGCCATCCAGCGTTCCCTGGGCATCCCCCTGGAGATCGCCACCATCATCCAGTGCTGCATCACCCTGTTCGTCTCGGTGAAGCTGGTGTTCCGGTCCATCCGCCGGAAGGCCCCGAAAGAGGACGGGAACGTGAAAGGAGGCGCGCAGGCATGAACTCCGCTTACATCGCATCCATCCTCAACTCCACCCTGCGCTCCACCACGCCGATCCTCCTGGCGGCGCTGGGCAGCGCCGTCTGCAGCCGGGTGGGCGTGTTCAACATCGCCCTGGAGGCGCAGATGCTCATCGCCTGCTTCTTCTCCATCGCCGTGAACTACACCACGGGGAGCGTGCTGCTGTCCGTGGCGGCGGGCATCCTCTCCGGGGCCCTGGTGGGCCTCATCGTGGCGGTGCTCCAGGTGAAGTACGGCGCCGCGGACATGGTCATCGGCACCTCGCTGAACCTGCTGGTCCAGGGCGGGACCACCTTCCTGCTCTATCTGTTCTTCGGCCTCCGGGGCGTGCTGAACGACCCGAAGCTGGTGTCCCTGCACAAGATCAACCTCCCCCTCATCCGGGACGTCCCCTTCCTGGGCCGGGCGCTGGAGAACCTGACGATCCTGGACTACCTGTGCTATGTCATCGCCGTCCTGCTCTTCATCTACCTCTTCAAGACCGTCTCGGGCTTCCGCACCCTCTCGGTGGGGATCAACAAGCCCGCCGCCGAGAGCCTGGGCACCAAGGCCACCCGCATCCAGATGGGGATGGTCATCCTCTCCGGGGCCCTCTGCGGCCTGGGCGGCACGGCGCTGAGCATGGGCCAGGTCATCATGTTCACGGAGAACATGACCTCCGGCCGGGGCTTCATCGCCATGGCCGCCGCCAGCCTGGGCATGTCCCATCCCCTGCTGACCATCCTGTCCAGCCTCTTCTTCGGCCTCTGCCAGGGCGTCGGCCTGGCCCTCCAGACCGTCATCAAGAGCCAGCTGACCATGACCCTGCCCTACATCGCCACCATCGTGGCGCTGGTGGCATTCAGCCGCCGGGGCGGAGGGACCGCCAAGCTGAAAAAACAGGCCCCCAAGTCCTGAAGCCGATCCGGCATGGCGCCTCCTCCAAAAAAAGCCCCGGAGGAGGCGCCCTTTTCGTGCCCTCCTCCAGGCAGCGCTCCCGCCTCCGCCGCATAGACTGTCAAATAGTCTGAAAAACGAAGGAGGACTTGCCGTGAGCATACGAAGGACCGCCGCCGGGGACGTGGACGACCTGATCTTCCAGGACGGCTGGCTCCCAAGCGACCGATAGGCCGCGGCCCGGCGAAAGGCTTTCCGCCGGGCCGATCCCCCAGGGCCCCAAAAGATCCTGAGGCCGCCTCGATCCCCATGGCGCGGGAGGCCCGGGCGGGGCCTCCCGCGCACATCCCCCTCCCCGCGGGCCCGATCCCCGCGTCCCCCGCGGGCCCGGACGCCGTCCCGCGGCGTCCTCTCCCCGATCCTGGGCATTGACGATCCCTCCCGATGGGCCTATACTGGTCCTGTGATTCGAAAAGGAGTGTGGACCTTATGGACCTGACTTTGAACAGCGCCGTGCTGGGCGTGGAGCTGTCCGGCATCCGCCGCTTCACCTTCCTGGTGCGGGACACCCCCGGCGCCTGCGCCCTGACCATCGGCGAGCCGGACCAGGACACCCCGGAGGCGGTCAAGGCGGCCGCGAAAGCCGCCCTGGACGCCAACGACACCCACTATCCTCCCGGCAACGGCTATCCCTATCTGCTGGAGGCCATCTCCCGGTTCGAGGAGCGGGCCCACGGGCTGCGCTACTCCCCCGAGGAGATCATCCTCACCATCGGGGCCACGGAGGGCCTGTTCATCGCCCTGTCCACCATGCTCAATCCCGGCGACGAGGTCATCATCCCCACCCCGGCGTTCAGCCTCTATGAGTCCATCACCCGGCTCTGCCGGGGCGTGCCCGTGGCCCTGCCCACGGAGGACCACCGTTTCCAGATCGATCCCGCCGCGCTGAGGGCCGCCGTCACGCCAAGGACCAAGGCCATCGTCCTCACCTCCCCCAACAACCCCACCGGCTGCATCTACACCCGGCAGACCCTGGACGCCGTCCACGACATCCTGAAGGACGAGCCCATCTTCGTCCTCTGCGACGACGTGTACCGCACCCTGGTCTATACGGACGGCTACCACAGCTTCGCCGAGTACCAGGACATGCGGGACCGGATCGTCGTCATCCAGAGCTTCTCCAAGCCCTACGCCATGACCGGCTGGCGCCTGGGCTACTGCCTGGCGGACGCCCCCATCCGGGACCGGATGCAGATCTTCCACCAGTACGCGGTGGTCTCCGCCCCCGCCTTCGTCCAGCCCGCCTGCGCGGCCGCGCTGGACTGCGACACCGCCCCGATGGTCGCGCTCTTCCGCAGGCGCCGGGACTATGTCTACCGCCGCCTCACCGCCATGGGCCTGGACGTCCAGGAGCCGGAGGGCGCCTTCTACATGTTCATCGACATCCGGAAGTTCGGCATGGGCTCCCTCCGTTTCTGCGAGAAGATGCTGAAGGAGGGCCTGGTGGGCGTCATCCCCGGCGTGTACTTCGGCACGGAGGGCTATATGCGCCTGAGCTACTGCTATTCCGACGAGGACCTGAAGGAGGGCCTGGACCGCATCGAACGCTTCATCGGCACGATCTGATCAAAAACGTTCAAAGCTCCCCCGCCAAAAGGCGGGGGAGCTTCGCCTTTCACCAGTCCTTGGGCAAACTGCACAAGTTTCCCTCCCGCTTTTTGTTGACCGGAACGGACCGATACCTGTTGACTTTGATCGGCATTGGCGTTATCATGATCAAGGAAACCAAAATCAAACATTTTCAATCACAGGAAGGAGGTGGATCATGCTGGCTGAACAACGCGCGGAGCGGATCCTCAGGGAGCTGGCCCAGCGGCGGGCCGCCACGGTGACGGACTTTTGTCAGGTGACGGGCGCCTCCGAGGCCACCATCCGGCGGGACCTCACCGCGCTGGCCAAACAGGGCAAGCTGAACAAGGTCCATGGCGGCGCCGTGCGGATGGACGGAGAGTTCCACAGCGAGGAGCTGGATATGGAGACCAAGCGGGGGCTCTACACCGCGGAGAAGGACCGGACCGCCCGGTACGCCGCCGGGCTCATCGGGGACGACGACGTGGTCTTCCTGGACGCGGGCACCACGGTCCTCCACATGGCGGAGCACCTGCGGACCTCCAAGGCCCTGTTCCTGACCAACAGCATCGAATGCGCCTGCCGTCTCATGGAGCGGGACCTCCGGACCCATGTGCTGGGAGGGACGCTGAAGGCGGGCACCATGGCCCTGATCGGCGCCGACACGCTGGAGTCCCTGCGGCGGTACAACTTCACCAAGGCGTTCCTCGGCACCAACGGCATCACCATCGCCCAGGGCTTCACCACGCCCGATCCCGAGGAGGCGGCGGTGAAATCCCTGGCCGCCGCCAGGGCCCAATCGGTCTACGTGCTGGCGGACTCCAGCAAATTCGGCCAGGTGACGGCGGCGGTGATGTTCCCCATCGAGGCCGCCTGCGTCATCACGGACCGCCTGCCGGACCGGCGGTACAAAGACTATACGGACATCAGGGAGGTGTGAGCCGTGGTCTATACGGTAACGCTGAACCCCGCCCTGGACCATGAGGTCCTCGTAGACGGCTTCCGCCCCGGGGGCCTGAACCGCACCAAGCGGGAGAACCTGCACTTCGGCGGCAAGGGCGTCAACGTCTCCACCGTCCTCCACAGCCTGGGCGTGGAGACCACGGCCCTGGGCTTCGTGGCCGGTTTCACCGGCAAGGCCCTGGAGGACGGCCTGAGAGCGGCGGGCATCCGGACCGACTTCGTCCATCTGGAGGAGGGCCTGACCCGGGTCAACGTCAAGATCCGCTCCGTCGGGGGCGGCGAGGAGACGGAGATCAACAGCCAAGGCCCCGTCATCCCGGCCCCGGCGCTGGAGACGCTCTTCCGGAAGCTGGACCGGCTGCGCCCGGGGGACGTGCTGGTCCTGGCCGGGTCCCTGCCCGCCGGACTGCCCGGCGACGTATACCAGCGCATCCTGGCCCGGGTCGAGGGCCGGGGCGTCCTGACGGTGGTGGACGCCGCCCGGGACGTGCTGCGGGGGGTCCTGCCCTACCGGCCCTTCCTCATCAAGCCCAACCGCGCCGAGCTGGGGGAGCTTTTTGGGAAAGACCCCCTCCCCGGCGGGGAGATCCCCTCCTGCGCCAAACGCCTCCAGGAGCAGGGGGCCCGGAACGTCCTGGTCTCCATGGCCGGGGACGGTTCGCTGCTGCTGGACGAGACCGGGGCCCAGCACCGCCTGGGCGTGCCGGAGGGCGCCGTCCGCCACAACGTGGGGGCGGGGGACTCCATGGTCGCCGGGTTCCTGGCCGGATGGCTGGAGACCGGGGACTATGCCGCCGCCCACCGCATGGGGGCCGCCGCCGGATCGGCCACCGCCTTCTCCGACGGCCTGGCCTGCGCAAGCGCGGTGCGGGCGCTCCTCCCGGCGTTCTGAGGGCCCGCATCCGCGGACGCCGTCCGGCCTCCCCCGCCCGCCGGGCGACCCGGTCATGGATGCAGATCCCGACCCCCGATCCCCGCGTCCCCCCGGCCGGGGGCGGCATACGGCTCCCCGGCCTGAAATCTATCATGAGAAAGGACGTCTATCTATGAAAGAAAAAGTCCAGAAATTTGGACGGTCCCTCAGCGGCATGGTCATGCCGAACATCGGGGCCTTCATCGCCTGGGGCTTCATCGCCGCCTTCTTCATCCCGGCGGGCTGGTTCCCCAACGAGACCATCAACGGCATGGTGGGCCCCATGCTCCAGTACCTGCTCCCCATCCTGATCGGCTACACCGGCGGCAAGGCCGTGGGCGGCCAGAAGGGCGCCGTCACCGGCGCGCTGGCCACCCTGGGCGCCATCGCCGCCACGGACAGCACCATGTTCATCGGGGCCATGATCTGCGGCCCCCTGGGCGGCTGGTGCATCAAGAAGTTCGACAAGGCCATGGAGGGCCATATCCCCGCGGGCTTCGAGATGGTGGTCAACAATTTCTCCGTGGGCATCATCGGCGCGGTGCTGGCGATCCTGGCCATCTACGTGATCGGGCCGGTCTGCGTGGTCCTCACCGATGTCCTGGCGGACGGCGTAGGCTGGCTGGTGGACCACAGCCTGCTGCCCCTCACCGCCGTCCTGGTGGAGCCGGCCAAGGTCCTGTTCCTGAACAACGCCATCAACCACGGCGTCTTCACCCCCATCGGCACCCAGCAGGTGGAGGCCCTCCAGGCCATGGGCGAAGTGGGCAAGTCCATCCTCTTCATGATCGAGTCCAACCCCGGCCCCGGCCTGGGGCTCCTGCTGGCCTACTGCGTGGCGGGCAAGGGCGAGACCCGTTCCTCCGCCGGGGCCGCCGCCCTCATCCAGTTCGTGGGCGGCATCCATGAGATCTACTTCCCCTATGTGCTGATGAACCCCATCGTCATCCTGGGGCCCATGGTGGGCAACATCTGCGCCATCTTCACCCTGTCCATCCTGGGCGGCGGTCTGGTGGCCGCGGCCTCTCCCGGCAGCATCATCGCCGAGATGCTCATGACCCCCAAGGGCGGGTACTTCGCCAACGTGGCGGGCATCGCCGTGGGAGCGGCGGTCAGCTTCTTCCTCTCCGCCTCCCTCCTCAAGCTGTTCGGCAAGGACGCCAGCCTCGAGGAGGCGCAGGCCCAGGTCGCCGCCTCGAAGGCCGCTTCCAAGGGCCAGGCCGTCCCCGCTCCCTCCGGCGCCTCCGTCAGCGCCAAGGACGTGCGCAAGATCGTCTTCGCCTGCGACGCGGGCATGGGCTCCTCCGCCATGGGCGCCACCATGGTGCGCAACAAGCTCAAGGAGGTCGGCATCACCGACATCGAGGTCATCCACCATCCCGTGAGCGAGATCCCCGGCGACTGCCAGATCGTCGTCACCCATCATGAGCTGTCCGGCCGCGCCGCCCAGCGCGCGCCCCAGGCCCGCATCATCCCCATCAAGAACTTCATGGGCGCGCCGGAGTACGACGTGCTGGTGAAGGAGCTGCTGGAGGCCCGGAAGTCCGGGGCCGCTCCCGCCGCCCCGGCCCCGGCCGCCGCCCCGGAGGGGCCCGCCGCCTCCGGCGAGATCCTGCTGGAGAAAAAGAACATCCTCCTGGGCTGCAAGCCCGTCAGCCCCGAGGAGGCCATCAAGGCCGTGGGCCGGCGGATGGTCGAGAGCGGTTACGTGGAAGAGGCGTATATCCAGGGCATGCTGGACCGGGAGGAGAGCTTCTCCGTGGCCATCGGCAGCCATGTGGCCATCCCCCACGGCACCGAGGAGTCCCGGAAGGCCATCAAGAAGACCGGCCTGGTCGTCATGACCTATCCCGAGGGCATCGCCTGGGGCGACGACACCGTGCGCCTCGTGGTGGGCATCGCCTCCAAGGGCGAGGACCATCTGGGCATCCTGGGCAAGATCGTCGAGGTCGCCGAGACCGAGGAGGACACCGACAAGCTGGTGGACAACGCCAGCGTGGACCAGCTCTACAAGCTGCTCAACGGCCTGGAGTGAACCCATGAGATCCAAGGGCGTGCGTCTCTACGGCGCTTACGACATCCGCCTGGAGGAGTTCGATCTGCCCGAGATCCGGGACGACGAGATCCTGGTCCGGGTCATGAGCGACAGCATCTGCATGTCCACCTACAAGCTGCTGGTCCAGGGCAAGGCCCACAAGCGCTGCCCCCAGGACGTGGACACACGCCCCGTCATCATCGGCCACGAGTTCGCCGGCGACATCGTGAAGGTGGGGAAGAAATGGCTGGGCGAATTCGCTCCCGGTGAGAAATTCGCCCAGCAGCCCGCCCTGAACTACAAGGGGAGCCTAGCCTCCCCCGGGTACTCCTATGAATACTTCGGCGGGGCCTGCACCTACTGCGTGGTCCCGCCGGAGGTCATGGAGCTGGGGTACCTGCTCCACTACGACGGCGAGAGCTATTTCGAGGCCAGCCTCGGCGAGCCCATGAGCTGCGTCGTGGGGGGCTATCACGGGAACTACCACACGGACCGGCACAGCCACGAGCACCATATGGGCATCAAGGCGGGGGGCAGCGTCCTCATCCTGGGGGGCTGCGGCCCCATGGGCCTGGGGGCCATCGAATACCCCATGACCCTGGAGGAGAAGCCCTCCCTGGTGGTGGTGACCGACCTCTCCAGCGAGCGGATCGCCCGGGCGCGGCAGCTCATCCCCGAGTCCCTGGCCGCCGCCCGCGGCATCCGCCTGGTGTACATCAACCCCGACGAATGCTCCGACCAGTTCACGGAGCTGATGGCCCTCACCGGCGGGAAGGGGTACGACGACATCTTCGTCTACAACTCCATCCGCGCCCTGGCGGAGATGGGGGACCGGCTGCTGGGCTATGACGGGTGCATGAACTTCTTCTCCGGCCCGACGGACAAGGCGTTCTCCGCCACCATCAACCTCTACAACTGCCACTACTCCTCCACCCACATCATCGGCACCACCGGCGGCAGCACGGACGACCTCAAGGAGGCCATCCGCCTGGCCGCCGAGGGGAAGATCCGCCCCGCCGTCATGGTCACCCACGTGGGCGGCATCGACTCCATCGTGGAGACCACGAAAAACCTCCCCCATATCCCCGGCGGGAAGAAGCTGACCTATACCCAGTTCGACATGCCCCTCACCGCCATCGCGGACTTCCGGGAGAAGGGGGAGGAGGACCCGCTCTTCGCCCGCCTGGCGGACTGCTGCGGCGCGCACGACGGCCTTTGGAACTCCGAGGCGGAGCGCATCCTCTTCGAGCACTTCGGCGTGGTCTGACCCGCCGCTCCCCATGGAGCCGGGCGCGGCAGGCCGCCCGCGCGGCCCCCGCCGCCGCGCCGCGGCGGCGCCTGGGGGGAACCCTCCGGATCGTTCCCGGCGGCGGAGGCGATGACAGCCGGGCCTCACGGCTGTGAGGCCCGGCTGTCCATGTCCCGGTCTATTCCACGGTCACCGATTTCGCCAGGTTCCTGGGCTTGTCGATGTCGCAGCCCCGCTGGAGTGCCACATAGTAGGCGAACAGCTGGAGCGGCACGATGCTCAGGGACGGCTGGAGCAGCGGATGGGTGTCCGGCACGGCGATCACCGCGTCGGCGGTCTTCTCCATCTTCTCCCGGAAGCGCTCGGTGGTGACGGCCAGCACCGTGGCCCCGCGGGCCTTGACCTCCACGACGTTGCTCATGGCCTTGTCGAAGAGGGCGGCGTAGGTCCCCAGGGCCACCACCAGCGTCCCCGGCTCGATGAGGGAGATCGTCCCGTGCTTCAGCTCGCCGGAGGCGTACGCCTCCGAGTGGATGTAGCTGATCTCCTTGAGCTTCAGGGAGCCCTCCAGGCCCATGGCGTAGTCCAGGTTCCGGCCGATGAAGAAGATGGAATCGTGGTTGAAGAACCGGGAGGCGAAGTATTTCGTGTCCTCGAAGTCCTCCAGATACGCCTGCATCTTCTCCGGCAGGGCCTGCAGCTCCGTCAAAACGGCGTCGTACTCGCTCTTTCCGACCGTCCCCAGCAGATCCGCCAGATACAGGCCCACCAGATACAGCGCCGCAAGCTGGGTCGAATAGCCCTTGCTGGTCGCCACGGCGATCTCCGGCCCGGCCCAGGTGTAGAGCACGTCGTCGGCCTCTCTCGCGATCGAGCTGCCGACCACGTTGCAGATGGCCAGGGTCCGGCCTCCCAGGCGCTTGGCCTCCCGGAGGGCAGCCATGGTGTCCAGGGTCTCGCCGGACTGGCTGATGGCGATGACCAGGGTGTGCTCATCCACCAGCGGCTGGCTGTAGCGGAACTCCGAGGCCAGCACCACCTCCACCGGGCGGCGGAGCAGGCGCTCCCAGGTGTACTTGCCCACGACGCCCGCATGGTACGCGGAGCCGCAGGCGATGATATAGATATGGGAGATGCCCCGGGCGTACCCTTCCGTCAGGCGGATGTCGTCCAGCACCACCCGGCCCTCCCGGACGCGGGGAGAGATGGTCTTGCGCATGGCCTCCGGCTGTTCCAGGATCTCCTTGAACATGAAGTGGGGATATCCCCCCTTCTCGGCGGAGGCCGCGTCCCAGTCGATGTGGCAGCGCTCCTTCTCCAGGGGCTCCAGCTCGTCGTTGAACACGTCCACGCTCTGGGCGGTCAGCACGGCGATCTCCCCGTCGTTCATATAGGCCACGTCCCTGGTATGCCGGATGATGGCCGTGGCGTCGGAGGCGATGAAGTTCTCCCCCTCGCCGAAGCCGATGATCAGCGGGCTGTCCTTCCGGGCGGCGATGAGGGCGTTGGGATAGTCCGAGCAGATGATGCCGAAGGCGTAGGACCCCTCGATCCGCCGCAGGCACCGGCCCACGGCCTCCAGCATGTTGCCGCACTCGTGGTAATGGAACTCCAGCAGGTGGGCCACCACCTCGCTGTCGGTCTCGGACGTGAAGGCCACGCCCTGGCGGGCGAGCTGTTCCTTGAGCTCCAGGTAATTCTCGATGATGCCGTTGTGGACCAGGGCGATCTTGCCGTCCCCGCTGACGTGGGGATGGGCATTCACGTCGTTGGGCTCGCCGTGCGTGGCCCAGCGGGTGTGCCCGATGCCCAGCACCCCTTCCAGGTCCGCCCCGTCCCGGGTCAGGTCCGCCAGGACCTGGAGGCGGCCCTTGGACTTTCGGACCTGGAGGCCCTTCGTCTCCGACCGCACGGCGATCCCCGCCGAGTCATAGCCCCGGTACTCCATCTGCCGGAGCCCCTCCAGTAAGATCGGCGCGGCCTGTCCATGGCCCACGAAGCCTACGATTCCACACATGGGATAAGATCCTCCTAATTTAAAAAATTAAGGGGACAAATGCGCAGTCACTTGTCTTCTCGAGGCGGTCACGGCCCCTCTGTTCCGCGGTCGCCCGCGTATTTGTAAGCCGTGTATCGCGCCCGCCCGGACGCGGAGGGGCATCCGCCGAATCCTTCGATCGCGGGACCTCCCGTTCGGAGATCCCGGCTCTCCCCTCACCTCGTCATCGTCGGAGCAAGCTCCGCTCCTCCGCCTCTCCTCCCCCGCAAACGCTCCGCTGTTTCGCGGCAGTGCCCCTCCGGGGGGACGCGCGGCTTCGCCGCGCGGAGAGCCCCCGTCCCCGTCTTTCGTCCCCCTGGAGGGGGATGCTCAAGGGGGAGCCTCCTCCCCCTTGGATCGAGGAGGGAGGGATGTGCGGGTGGAGCCCCCGCCGCCCGGGGCGGTGGGGACGGGACAGAGCGGGATCTTTCCCGACGACCTGGCGCTTTGATGGGTCTTCCCCATGGCCTCCTTCCACCTCTGCGATTTTGAAACGGCCCTGCGGCCTCCCTGCATTATACTGATACGCCCCGGAAATGTCAACCCGGCCCCTGACTCATCCGCTCCCCGCAAAATTTTCCCAACTTTTTCTCCGGCCTGTCTTGCCGTCGACTTGCCGAAATGTTATACTGGTTTCAGGACCGCTTTTGGCGGGAAGCCACAAAAACAAGGAAACCTCACGGAAAGGAAGCTGTATCATGCTGAACGTTAGATCCTTCCAGATCGAAAATTTCATCCCCGCGGATTACCAGGAGACCGCCGCCGCCAAGCTGGCCGAGGCCCAGGAGAAGCTCCAGAACGGCACCGGACTGGGCCATGAGTTCACCGACTGGGTCCGCCTCCCCGCCGACTATGATAAGGAGGAGTTCGCCCGCATCCAGGCCGCCGCCAAGAAGATCCAGAGCGACTCCAAGGCTCTCGTGGTCATCGGCATCGGCGGATCCTACCTGGGCGCGCGGGGCGTCATCGAATACCTCTGCTCCCCCAACTACAACCAGAAGAGGGGCAAAGCGACCCCCAATATCTACTTCGTGGGCAACGGCCTCTCCGCCGACGCCATGCAGGAGGTCTTCGACTTCATCGGGGACGACGACTTCTCCGTCAACGTCATCTCCAAATCCGGCACCACCACCGAGCCCGCCGTGGCCTTCCGCTTCTTCCGGGACGCCCTGGAGAAGAAGTACGGCAGGGAAGGGGCCAAGGGCCGCATCTACGCCACCACCGACAAGTCCCGGGGCGCCCTGAAGTCCCTGGCCAACGAGGAGGGCTGGGAGAGCTTCGTGGTGCCCGACGGCGTGGGCGGGCGGTACTCCGTCCTCACCGCCGTGGGCCTGCTGCCCATCGCCGTGGCCGGCGTCGACATCGCCGAGCTGATGGGCGGCGCCGCCAAGATGATGGAGCTCTGCCGCACCGCCTCTTACGACAGCCCCGCCTGGCGCTACGCCGCCCTGCGGGACGCGCTGTACCGCAAGGGCTGGTCCATCGAGGTGCTGGCCTGCTACGACCCCGCCTTCCGCTTCATGCTGGAGTGGTGGAAGCAGCTCTACGGCGAGAGCGAGGGCAAGGACGGCAAGGGCCTCTTCCCCGCCAGCGTGGAGTTCACCGCCGACCTCCACTCCATGGGCCAGTATATCCAGGCCGGGCGGCGCATCATGTTCGAGACCGTGGTCCGCCTGGGCGCTTCCCAGCACGAGCTGCTGGTCCCCAGGGACGAGGCCGACGGCGACGGGCTGAACTTCGTGGCCGGGAAGTCCATGGACTATATCCGGGACAAGGCCATGGAGGGCACCCTGCTAGCCCACACCGAGGGCGGCGTGCCCAACGTCATCGTGGAGACCGACGGCAAGAGCGCCGGCTCCCTGGGCCAGCTGATCTACTTCTTCGAATACGCCTGCGGCCTGTCCGGCTACCTGCTGGAGGTGAACCCCTTCGACCAGCCCGGCGTGGAGGCTTACAAGAAGAACATGTTCGCCCTGCTGGGCAAGCCTGGCTACGAGGCCCAGAAGGCCGAGCTGGAGGCGAAGCTCGGCAAGTGACCCAGATCCTTTGGGGACGCCGCCTTGTCTCTGCGGGCGGGGCGGCGTTCCCCATGCGCCGCCGAGAGATCGATCCCCCATCCAAAAACCATCTTTTCAAGGAGGAACACTATGAAACAGGCGATCCAAATCGGCGCCGGCAACATCGGCCGGGGCTTCATCGGGGCCCTGCTCAGCCAGGCGGGCTGGCACGTCACCTTCGCCGACGTGGTGGAGCCCATCATCGAGGCGCTGAATAGAGACCACGCCTACACGGTCCACATCCTGGACAAGGAGCCCGGCGAGATCGCCATCAGCGATGTGGACGGCGTCATCTCCACCTCCCCGGAATTCGCCCGGAGGGTGGCCCAGTGCGACCTGATCACCACCGCCGTGGGCCCCAACGTCCTGCCCATCATCGCCAAGTCCATCGCCGGCGGCATCCAGGCCCGGAAGGCCGCCGGGAACACCTCTGCGATGAACGTGGTGTGCTGCGAGAACGGCCTGCGGACCACCACCCGGCTGAAAAACGAGGTCTTGAAGCACCTCGATCCGGACGGCATCGCCTTCCTGGAGGCCAACATCGGCTTCGCCGACTGCGCCGTGGACCGCATCTGCCCCAAGCCCAGCTTCGACAACATCCTGGACGCCGCCGTGGAGCGCTACTGCGAGTGGGACGTGGAGGCCGCCGCCTGGAAGGGCGAGAAGCCCGACATCGACGGGCTGACCTTCGCCGAGGACCTGATGGCCTATCTGGAGCGGAAGCTCTTCACCCTCAACAGCGGCCACGCCATCTGCGCCTACCTGGGCTATCTGAAAGGCTATGGGACCATCCGGGACAGCATCGCGGATCCCGCCATCGGCCAGATCGTCCACGCCGCCATCTCCGAGAGCGGCGAGGGCCTCATCAAGGAGTTCGGCTTCGACCCCGACGCCCACCACGCTTACGTGGAGAAGATCTTCGCCCGTTACCAGAACCCCTTCCTGGAGGACGAGGTGCTCCGCGTGGGCCGGGAGCCCATCCGCAAGCTGGAGCCCGGCGACCGGCTCATCAAGCCCCTGACCACCGCCGCCGCCTACGGCCTGCCGGTGGACCACCTGATCTTCGGCGCCGCCGCCGCCCTGCGGTTCGACTGCGCGGAGGACCCCCAGAGCGTGGAGCTCCAGGGCAAGATCGAGGCGGAGGGCGCCGCCGCCGCCCTGGCGGCGTATTCCGGCCTGAAGCCGGGAGACCCCCTGTTCGGCCGCATCCTGGACGTGTACACTGCCTTGGCCCTCGTCAAGAGATGAGCGCCCGCCCCAGTCCGCTGGGGACGGGAGGGGCCGGGCCCCTCCGCGTGATGCGCCCGCTCCCTCGGCAGGCCGGG
Organism: uncultured Oscillibacter sp.; assembly: GCF_910584465.1. Lineage (GTDB taxonomy): Bacteria > Bacillota > Clostridia > Oscillospirales > Oscillospiraceae > Oscillibacter. The sequence continues at coordinate 10,025 of NZ_CAJUBK010000012.1, read as the reverse complement.
CGGAGGGACCTCCCTCCGCCCGGCCGCATCGTCCCTGCCCGGGAGATCCCCGTTCCCATCCGGCTGGGATCTTGGTAAGATGGTCGATGGAGACCCGGTATCTTTTTCTAGGAAAGAGGCAAGGCTCATGAAACGATCCCTGGTCGGCCTCCTGGCCGCTTTGCATCTGCTGGTGTGCGCGCTCCCCGCCTCCGCGGCGGAGTGGGACCCCACGGACCCCAACGACCCCCTGCTCTGGGAGCCGGACCTCCCCGCCTTCGCCGGGCCCGTGCCCCGGCCCGGCGAGACCCCGGAGCGTTTCAGCATCGTCTTGAGCTTCACCGGCGACATGCTGCTGGCCTCCCTCCACGGCAAGCGGGCGGCGGGGAACTTCCTGGACTACGCCGCCAAACAGGGGCCGGAGTATTTCCTCCAAGACGTCCGCCCCATCTTCGAGGCCGACGACTTCACCGTGGTGAACCTGGAGACCGTGCTGACGGACCGGGCCCTGCCCCCCAAGGAGAAGAGCACCACCCCCGCCTTCTGGTTCCGGGCCCCCACGGCCAACACCGCCATCCTCACCTCCTCCGGCGTGGAGGCGGTCTCCCTGGCCAACAACCACACGGGAGACTATGGCGCGGCGGGCAGCCGGGACACGGTGGAGGCGGTCCGCGCCGCCGGGCTGGAGTATGGGGACAACGGCCGGACCTTCTACCTGGAGAAGAACGGGTTCCGCATCGCCGTCATCTGCCACGGCCTCTGGAACGAAGCGCAGGCCGGGGCCATCGCCAAGCGCATCCAGGCCGCGGAGGCGGAGTCCGACTTCCAGATCGTCTTCTACCACGGCGGCACCGAGGGCGTGCACACGCCGGAGGACTGGCGGGTCCGGGCCTCCCGGGTACTGGTGGACGCCGGCGCGGACCTGGTGCTGGGGAACCACCCCCATGTGCTCCAGCCCCGGGAGACCTACAAGGGCGTGGAGATCGTCTATTCCCTGGGCAACTTCTGCTTCGGCGGCAGCCGCCAGCCCAAGAACCGGACCGTCATCTATCAGTCGATCCTCCGGATCGAGGACGGAGAGCTGGCGGAGGTCTCGTCGGAGCTCATCCCCTGCTACGTCCACACCGGGGCCTCGGTGAACAACTACCGTCCCGCCGTCATCGAAGACGAGGAGCAGCGCCAGAGGGTGCTGGATTTCATGGATGGCAGATCGAAGCTCCCCTACTGACGGGGGGAGGGATCGAGTCACGAGGGGGGCCCTCCCTGGGCCCCTCTCGTTTTTGACCATGCGTGTCCGGGACGTTTTGGAAAGTCCCGAACACCGGCTCAGGCTGTCGGACCCCTCCGCCCCCTCCAGGTCCATATGGCTCATGTCCCGGTCAGGGTCGCAGCGCCCGGCAAACTCCGGGGCCCGGGAATCGTCCAGATGGACCGCGCCATACTCCCGGGCGAGGAGCGCCCCCGGAGAGACCGCCCCAAATCCACGTCCACGATGTTCCACGGCGATAGGATCCGGTAATACCGGGGCTGCTGCTCTTCGAACTGGCCGTCCGGCGGCTCGTAAAAGAGGGTCATGGGGCTGACGGCGATGACCACCAGCGCGCCGGGGCGGATGCGGTCCTGGTACTCCCGCATGAGCCGCAGATCGTATACAGGCGTCTGCGGGGCCAGGGAGAAATCGCCCCTCCGGAGGGGACTTGAAATCCTCCCGCCCGTGGGACGTGCCGAAGACGGCGACGCCGATGGACTCCGGCATACTGCGGAACATCCCCGTGCCCTCCTCCCGCTCCAGGTCCCTTTAGGCGTTCGTCTGCCGGTAGGCCGCGCCGCCCGCGTACAGGAGGCCGCCCACGACCGAAAGCAGCCGGGCACACTTGAAGATCAGCTTTCTCACGCTCCCCCCTCCTCCTCAGGACCGGAAATAGATGAGCGAGGACGCGCCCGTCTTGGGGATCAGCAGGATCAGCAGGAGGAGGGAGACGCAGGGGAAGGGCACCGGGAACCCCTTGGGATCGAACAGCATGACAGGAAGCCCTCTCTTTTTGGCGTTCGGCAGGATCTGACATCTTTTGTCCCGCAACGGTATATCCCGCCGGGGCGGCCTGTCAAGCGGGCCCGGCGCCGGGAAAAGCCCTTGCAATCTCCGCGCCGGTCCTGTATAATAAAGTGTCATTTTATTTTGCAAAATGGGAGGACTCTGCTATGGCGGACGAGATCAAACTGCCGGGATCTGAGAACCGGAACTTCATCCACGCATTCATCGAGGAGGACATCGCCCCCGGCGGGCAGTACGAGGGCATGACGGTCCACACCCGTTTCCCCCCGGAGCCCAACGGCTACCTCCACATCGGCCACTGCAAGGCCCTGACCATCGACTTCGGCACCGCCGAGAAATACGGCGGACTGTGCAACCTCCGTATGGACGACACGAACCCCACCAAGGAGGATGAGGAATTCGTCGAGGCCATCAAGGAGGACATCCACTGGCTGGGCTTCGACTGGGGCGACCGCTTCTTCTATGGGTCCGACTACTTCGAGGAGGACTACCGCCAGGCCGAGGGCCTCATCGAGAAGGGCCTGGCCTATGTCTGCCAGCTCACCCCCGAGGAGTTCAAGGAGTACCGGGGCGGCGTGGGCGTCCCCGCCAGGAGCCCCTGGCGGGACCGGCCCATAGAGGAGAGCCTGGACCTCTTCCGCCGGATGCGGGCCGGGGAGTTCCCCGACGGGGCCATGACCCTGCGGGCCAAGATCGACCTGGCCAGCGGCAACTTCAACATGCGGGACCCGGTGCTCTACCGGATCAACCACCTGCCCCACCACCGCCACGGGACGGACTGGTGCATCTACCCCATGTATGACTTCGCCCACCCCATCCAGGACGCGCTGGAGGGCATCACCCACAGCCTGTGCTCCCTGGAGTTCGAGGCCCACCGGCCCCTGTACAACTGGGTCGTGGAGCACTGCGACCTGCCCAGCCGGCCCCGTCAGATCGAGTTCGCCCGCCTGGGCATCGACCACACCGTCATGAGCAAGCGGAAGCTCCGCCGCCTCGTGGAGGAGGGCCGGGTCTCCGGCTGGGACGACCCCCGGATGCCCACCCTGTGCGGCCTGCGCCGCCGGGGCTACACCCCCCGCGCCATCCGCAATTTCTGCGAGCGCATCGGCGTGGCGAAATCCGCCAACATCGTCGAGTACGGCTTCCTGGAGCACTGCCTCCGGGAAGACCTGAACGCCACGGCGGAGCGGGTCATGGCGGTCCTGCGGCCCGTGAAGCTGACCGTCACCAACTATCCCGAGGGGGAGTCGGAGACCGTCACCGTGGAGAACAACCCCGTGGACCCCGAGGCCGGGACCCGGGAGGTCACCTTCTCCCGCACCCTCTGGGTGGAGGCCGATGACTTCCTGGAGGTCCCCGTGCCCAAGTACAAGCGCCTCTATCCCGGCGGCCCGGAGTGCCGCTTGAAGGGGGCCTACCTCATCCGCTGCACCGGCTGCGTGAAGGACGAGGCGGGCCGCGTGACCGAGATCCTCTGTGAGTACGATCCCGAGAGCCGGGGCGGCGACCCCGCCGACGGCCGGAAGGTCAAGGGCGCGACGATCCACTGGGTGGACGCCGCCACCGCCGTGGACGCCGAGGTCCGGCTGTACAGCGACCTCTTCACCGACCCGGACCCCGACGCCGCCGACAAGGATTTCATCGACTGCCTGAACCCCGATTCCCTGGAGATCCTCACCGGCTGCAAGGTGGAGGCTTCCCTGGCGGAGGCCCAGGCCCCCGCCAGCTTCCAGTTCCTGCGCCAGGGCTACTTCTGCCTGGACAGCAAGGACAGCCGGCCGGGGCACCTGGTGTTCGACCGGAGCGTCAGCCTGAAGGACAGCTTCAAAAAATGAGACCCCGCCGGGGGACCTGTCGGTCCCCCGGCGCAGAGTGTCGAAAAAGCAGAGGAGACTTCATCGACGGGAAGGAAGAGAGTTACGAGAGGGACCCAGGAAGGGTCCCTTTCGTTTTCAATAAAAAAGTTTTCAGGACTTTCAAAAAAGTTCTGAAAACTTGCTCGGCCTGTCGAAAAGACGTTTTCGACAGGCTGGCCGCCGGGGGACCTGTCGGTCCCCCGGCGGTCTCCTGCCGCTGCCCTCAGTCGTCGACCGTGACGGTCGTGGCGGTGGTGAACGAGCCTCCCGCCGCGCCGCTCTCCTCAGCCACGTGGTAGTCCGCGTCCCCGTCCTCGAAGGAGGTCCGGATATCCCAGTCCTCCAGCGTGCCGGTGACGCTGACCTCCACCGCCCGGCCGTCGGCACTCTCCACCGTGGCGCTGTAGGCGCCGTCCTCCTCGATGTCCTCGGTGATGTCGATCTCTGTGTCGTCCACGGTCAGCATCAGCCTGCCGTCCCGCAGCTCCGCGTCCGTGAAGACGCCGGTGACCAGCACTTGGTTCCCATCGTCATCCTCCAGCATGATCTGGGAGCCGTCCTGCCAGATGATGCGCAGGTCCCTGAACAGCGCGCCGCCGCTGGCGGCGTTGGCCGTCACGGCCAGGGCCAGGGTGAGCATGGCCGCCAGCGCCAGCGCCCGCAGGGCCTTCACAGGCCGCTTCATGGTCTTCCTCTCGTTCATTTTCAAAAGGACCTCCTCCTTCGCCTCGCCGGAGGCCCGGAGCCCGGAAAAGGTCTCGCGGTACAGTCCCTCGTCGATCATAGGGCTTCTGCCTCCTTCAGTTTCGTGTGCAGCTGTCCCCTGGCCCGCATGAGCCAGGTCTGGACGGTGGACGCCTTGGCCCCCAGCAGGACGGCGGTCTCCTTGACGGAGTAGCCCTCATAGTAGTAGAGGTACACCGCCGCCCGGTACTTGGGCGGCAGGCTCATCACCTGCCGGAACAGCTCCGACTGGGCGGGGCGGTCGAAGGCCGCGGCCTCCTCCGCCTCGTCCAGGGGGCCGGTCCGCCTGCGCCAGGGGGAGCGGAGGAGCTTTTTGCACTCGTTGGCCGCCACCCGGAGGAGCCAGTGCTTCTCATGGTCCGCCGACTCGAACTCCTTCGGCTCTACATAGAGCTTCAGCAGCGACTCCTGCATCACGTCCTCCGCGTCCGCCCGGTTCTTCAAATAGCTGTAGGCCAGCCGGAACACCGTGTCGCCGTACCGCTCCACGGCCTCCCGGAACCGCTCTTCAGTCAACGCGTCCCACCTCCTTGCGTGTATGGTCTGGAAGGGCCCTTCCATAGGGGATATCCCTCAGGAGGCCATCTTATCTCACGTCCCTGAAGATCCCCCTAAAAAAATGGGAGACCCGAGATGGGTCCCCCATTTTTTTTAGGGATAGGATCGGTCTGCAGAGGACCGGACCGCGTCCCGCCCTCCAAGCCCGCGGGACGCCCAGGCGGTCACTGCTTCTCCTGCCACTTGCTGACGCAGAGGGAGCAGGCGATGTCGCCGGTGACGTTCAGGCAGGTGCGGCCCATATCGAAGAGCCGGTCCACCGCCACGATGAGGCCGATGTAGGCCACGGGGATGCCCAAGGTCTCCAGGACCATCGCCAGCATGATCATGCCCGCGCCGGAGACGCCGGCGGTGCCGATGGAGGCCAGGGTGGCGGTGACCACCACGATGACCATCTGGCCGATGGTCAGGTGGATGCCCGCGCAGGAGGCGATGAACACCGTCGCCACGCACTGGTAGATCGCCGTGCCGTCCATGTTGATGGTGGAGCCCAGCGGCAGGACGAAGGCGGCGATGTCGTCCTTGGCCCCCAGCTCATGGGCGCACTCCTTGGAGACCGGCAGAGTCGCCGCGGAGGACGTGGAGGTGAAGGCGAAGATCATGGCCGCGAAGGCGCCCTTGAAGAACTTGACGGGGCTCATGCCCACGAAGACCTGGGCGGACAGGGAGTAGACCAGGACGGCGTGGACGATGTAGCCGATGTACGCGCAGAGGATGACCAGGAACAGCGAGCCCAGGATGGCCGCGCCCTGGGTGGCGGTGACCCACGCCATGTAGGTGAACACGCCGATGGGGGACAGGGAGATGACGAACTCCATCAGCCGCTCGATGACGGCGTAGAAGGAGCCGACCAGATCCCGGCAGAGCTTCCCCTTCTCGCCGGCGGCCATGATGGCGCCGCCGAAGAACAGGGAGACCACGATGACCTGGAGCATGTTGGCGTTGACGAAGGCGCTCCACATGTTGCTGGGGAAGATGTCCACCAGCACGGACATGAAGCCGCCGAAGGCCTTCGGCTCATACTCCGCCGAGCCCAGCTCCGCGGAGAGGTCCGGGAACAGGCCCGCGCCGTTGAAGATGTTGGCGAAGATCAGGCCGATGATGCAAGCGATGGCGGTGGTGCAGAGGAAGTAGGCCACCGTCTTCACGCCCACGGAGCCCACCTGCTTCATGTCGCCCATGGACAGGATGCCGTCGATCATGGACAGGAGCACCACGGGCACCACGATGAACTTCAGCAGGTTCACGAAGATGTCGCCGAAGGGCTTGAGGTACGTGGCGGTCAGGTCCGCCCAGCCCGCGAAGTAGCAGACGAGGCCGACCACGATGCCCCCGGCCAGCGCGACCAGGATCCGCACGGGGAGGTTGTTTTTCTTCTTCATACACTCACCTCATAAAAATAAAATTTTGGCTCCCCCGGCAGGGCGTCTGCACTTTTAGACAGATCTCTCACCGAGGGCCCTCTCCAAATTGGGTACATTATACCAAACCACTTTGAGAATGTAAAGAGTAAATGGAAAAATTGTGAAAAGATCATGAAAAGATCGTGAACAAAAGGCCAGATGTCTGACGATATAGACAGACATCTGGCCTCTATGCCCCCCTTCATCCGGCCCGCAGGGCGCGCCCGCAGAAACGGATGGCGGCCTTCGCCAGTTCCTCGGTGGCGTCGATGCAGGGCAGATCCGTCCCCAGCGCCTGGAAGGCCAGGGGCAGCTCCGTACAGGCCAGGAGGAAGCGGTCCGCTCCCCGCCCGGCGAGGCCCTCCGTCACGGAGAGGAGCGCCTCCCGCCAGCGCTCCGGCGGCGCTCCGGCCTTGACGCCCCGGTAGATGACCTCCATCAGGGCCTCCTGCTCTCCCTCGTCCGGGATCAGGAAGGGCACACCCTCCGCCGCCAGGGCCTCCTGGTACAGCCCCGCCGCCAGGGTGCCCTTCGTCGCCAGGACCGCCGCGGTCTCCCCCGGGGAGCGTTCCCGGCAGGCCCTCGCCGCCGCTTCGATCATGCTGAGGAAGGGCGTCTGCGTCTGCGCCTCCAGGCGGGGGAGGAAGTAGTGGGCGGTATTGCAGGGCATGATGATGCAGTCCGCGCCGCACCGCTCCAGCTTCCGCAGGGAGTCGGTCATGGCGGGGACCGGATCCTCCCCGCCGTCCAGGATGGCGGCCGTGCGGTCCGGGATCGAGGCGTTGCTGTCGATGTACACCCGGATGTGGCCGCTGTCCCCGACGGCGTCCGTCAGGGAGACGATCTTCCGGAACAGGTCCGCCGTGGCCATGGGGCCCATGCCGCCTAAAATGCCGATGGTCTTCTCCATAAACTGCATCTCCAATATCTATACGAAACTATCGCTGGGATATGCGCGGTCCCCTCCGCCGTCCCCGTCCGCCGGGGGGGCTGCCGCGGGAAGGGGCGGGTCACCCCCAGAACTCGGGGAACAGCAGCTCGCTGCCCACCTTCACCGTCAGCAGGATCAGCACGAGGATGACCGCGGGCCGGACGATCTTGCTGCCGTTCTTGATCGCCAGCCCGGAACCGATGTAATGCCCCGCGATGGAGGCCACGGAGGCGATGAGCCCCACCCTCAAAAATACGTAATGCGAGGCCAGCTGGGTCACCAGGCTCCCGATGTTGGAGGAGAGGTTGATGACCTTCACGCCCCCCGCCGCGTGGCGGGTGTCCAGCTTGGCGGCCCGGATGAAGAGGATCATCAGGAAGGTCCCTGTGCCGGGGCCGTAATAGCCGTCGTACCCGCCGATGACGAAGGACGCCGCCCAGACGACGGCCATCTGCCGCCGGGGGTCGATCTGTCCCGGCTCGTCGGGCCAGTCGTGGTTGCGCAGGGTGATGACCGCCACCACCGGCAGGACCAGCAGCAGCATGTATTTCAGCACCGCGTCCGGCGTCCGGTGCTGCAGCCAGGTGCCGATCACCGAGCCCGTCAGGGCGAAGGCGATGGAGGGCCCGAACAGCTTCCAGTCCACATAGCCGTTCTTGATGAAACGGGCGGTGGAGAACACGGTGCCGATGGAGGCGGAGACCTTATTGGTCCCCAGCGCGTAGGGGGCGGGCAGATCCCCGAAGGCGATGAGGTGGGCGGGCCCGGAGATGATGCCGCCGCCCCCGGCGATCGCGTCCATGAAGGACGCCAGGAACACGCCCACGCACAGCAGCAGCACCACCCACAGGGGGAAGCCGTCCACCGTGAGGGACGTCAAGGTATGGAACATCGGGAAGACCTCCCATCGGCCGAGATTAGGTGGATGCGGTCCGGATCTTGACCGCCAGGCTCCACTATAGCAGGACCCGGCGGCAAAATCAACCGGAGGACCGCCCTTTTTATGGCACATGGCTGGATTTCTTCTCCATCTTTTGCGCAATTTGCCGAATATGAACAAAAAAGATTGTGAATCTTGCGGCAGATTTGGGGGAACATGCTAAAAGACAGGGACCATTTTCGACAGGAGCGTCCTTGACGGTATTTTCCAAAAGAAGTATAATAGTCAGGAATAACCAAGCGCCACCCATGAAACGTGGTCCGCCGTGCGCTGTGCGGCGGGCACGGCGTCCCGAAGGGACGTTTGGGAAATCGGCGGGCCGCTCGCCGATAAGCGGCAGCCGCGGGTCCGGAAAGCGCCCCGGCTCTATACGGAGGTCGACTATGGCAAAACACGATCAGGCCGAGCGCTTCCACGCCGGCACGCTGACAGACGGCTGGCGATGGTTCGGCTCCCACCCTGAGCAGCGGAAAAACGAACAGGGCTGGAGCTTCCGGGTCTGGGCCCCCCACGCGCAGAGCGTCAGCGTGGTGGGCGACTTCAACGATTGGAGCGAGGGCGCCCACCCCCTCGTCCGCCAGGGCGAGGTCTGGGAGGGCTTCATCCCCGGCCTGCCGGAGTATACGTCCTACAAATACGCCATCACCGGACCGGACGGCAAGACCCGGCTGAAGACGGACCCCTACGCCTTCCACTGTGAGACCCGTCCCGCCACCGCCAGCAAGCTCTATGACATCGGCGGCTTCAAATGGAGCGACTCCGCCTTCCTGGCCAAGCAGGACAAACACCAGGTCTACGATTCCCCCCTGAACATCTATGAGGTCCATCTGGGATCCTGGAAGAAGCGGGAGAACGGCGACTTCTACGACTATAGGGACATGGCCAAGGAGCTGGCCGCCTATGTCAAGGACATGGGCTACACCGCCATCGAGCTGCTGCCCGTGCTGGAGCACCCCTTCGACGGCTCCTGGGGCTATCAGTGCACCGGCTACTTCGCCCCCACCTCCCGCTACGGCACGCCCAAGGACTTCCTCTGGTTCGTGGACCACATGCACAAAAACGGCATCGCCGTCATCCTGGACTGGGTCCCCGCCCACTTCTGCAAAGACTCCCACGGCCTCTACGAGTTCGACGGCGGCTGCTGCTATGAGTACAGCGACCCCAACAAGTGGGAGCACGCCTCCTGGGGCACCCGGGTCTTCGACTATGGCCGGCCCGAGGTCAAGAGCTTCCTCTTCTCCTCCGCCCGCTTCTGGCTGGAGGAGTGCCACATCGACGGCCTGCGGGTGGACGCCGTGGCGTCCATGCTGTACCTGGACTACAGCCGCCAGGGCGGCGCCTGGACCCCCAACAAGTACGGCGGGCACGAGAACCTGGAGGCCATCGATTTCCTCCGGGAGCTGAACGCCATGGCCTTCTCCGTGAAGCCCGGCGCGATGATGATCGCCGAGGAGTCCACCGCCTGGCCCATGGTCAGCCGTCCCGCCGACATCGGCGGCCTGGGCTTCAACCTCAAGTGGAACATGGGCTGGATGAACGACATGTGCCACTACCTGAA